>JAHQVY010000126.1 GCA_019634095.1 Cellvibrionaceae bacterium | reverse complement strand
TTAAACGTCATTCTTACCTGTGCTATTCCCCTTACATCACCTGCCACTGGCGCCAAACGCCAGCTCGGTTAACAAACCATAAAATAAGATATCCACAGTAACCACAGCTTATCCAAGATCAGGACACCAACAACTCACAGGCAAATCATCTTCTTAAAACCTGATAACACCTTATTCAGACATTACACACACGAAAATAAGGAGCTAGCGTAACTGTAGGTACAAGCTTTTGATAACATGGGAAAAAAATTCCATTCCGTACACAGATTTACACGTACACTTTTCGAGCGGTTGATAAAGCCGGTTTTCATCGACAGCCTATGCCCATGAGATAGCCAGGAAATACAGTTTGAATAAGCAGTTTATCCATTTATTAAATACATGATTATTAAAGACTAAATAAGCTTATCCACAGAAGTGGCGGCAACTAATAACATTAGTAAGAATAAAAACTCTATATAAATACCTATATATAAAACTATTTTATAATTTAGTGAGTAATTCACAGCGATCATTTCCGTTTTTTCTCCCGCTGTTCGGTTTTTAAACCCTGCGAAAGCGCTGCACTTTGTCGCTTCCCTTTTTCAAATTGAGTGCTTACACTGGCGCCCTAAGTCGACACTTGCCGGCTTCACGTTGGCAGTTCTTTTTTTAGCCGCCACGGCTTATAATGGCCCCCCTTTTCTTATCGATTCTCGACTATGAATTACCCCGAAAAGTTTGATGTTATTGTAATCGGTGGCGGCCACGCAGGCACCGAAGCTTGTTTGGCTGCGGCACGTATGGGCTGTAACACCTTGTTGCTGAGCCACAATATCGAAACCCTAGGGCAAATGAGCTGCAATCCTGCAATCGGCGGCATCGGCAAAAGTCACTTAGTCAAAGAAATCGACGCTCTGGGCGGGGCTATGGCGAAAGCCACCGATCGCGGCGGTATCCAGTTCCGCGTGTTGAATCAACGCAAGGGACCAGCGGTGCGCGCGACTCGAGCCCAAGCTGACCGGCTGTTGTACAAAGCTGCAATCCGCGAACTACTGGAAAACCAAGCCAATTTGCAGATTTTTCAGCAGGCAGCAGAGGATCTTATCGTCGAAAATGGCGAGGTGCGCGGCGTCGTAACTCAAATGGGCCTGCGCTTCGAAGCGCTCTGTGTGGTGTTAACCGCGGGTACCTTTTTGGGAGGCAAAATCCATATCGGCATGGAAAACTATGCTGGCGGTCGCGCCGGTGATCCTCCCGCCAGCGCCTTGGCCTCGCGTTTGCGGGAGCTGGATTTGCGTGTCGATCGTTTGAAAACCGGAACGCCGCCGCGCCTTGACGCTCGCTCAGTGGACTTTGGCGATCTACAGCAACAATGGGGAGATAGCCCGCGACCGGTGATGTCATTTTTGGGCAACCACAGCGAGCAGCCGCAGCAAACGTGTTGCTGGATTACCCATACCAACGAGCAAACTCACGATATTATTCGCGGCGGTTTCGAGCGGTCACCGATGTTTAACGGCGCAATTGAAGGGGTTGGCCCGCGCTACTGTCCATCCATCGAAGATAAAGTGTCTCGCTTTGCGGACAAAACCAGCCACCAAATTTTTATCGAGCCCGAAGGCTTAAACACTCACGAGCTGTACCCCAACGGTATTTCTACCAGCCTGCCATTCGACGTGCAGCTGGCGGCAGTAAGAAGTATCAAGGGCTTCGAAAAGGCCCATATTATGCGACCGGGCTATGCTATCGAATACGATTTCTTCAACCCCCAAGATCTGCGCTACAGCCTGGAAACCAAAGCGCTGCCCGGTTTGTTTTTCGCCGGGCAAATTAACGGTACCACCGGTTATGAAGAGGCGGCGGCACAGGGTTTGTTGGCGGGTGCTAACGCCGCCCTAAAGGTTCAGCAACGGGAGCCTTGGTGTCCGGGTCGCGCGGAAGCGTATTTGGGGGTTTTGGTTGACGACTTAATCAGTAACGGCACCCAAGAACCCTATCGCATGTTTACCAGCCGTGCCGAATACCGCCTGTTGCTGCGCGAGGACAACGCCGATCTGCGGTTGACCGAGCGAGGGCGCGAACTGGGATTGGTAAACGATGAACGCTGGCAGTTTTTTTGCCAAAAACGCGAGGCCATTGAGCGAGAACAGCAGCGCTTGGCGACTACTTGGATTCAACCGGGTAGCGAGCAAGCAAAACGCTTGCAAACTAAACTCAGCACTTCGTTGTCTAGGGAATATTCCCTACTGGACCTACTCAAAAGGCCCGAACTCTCCTATTCTGATATCGGCAATTTGAAGGGTGAGGCCCTCGCCCTGACACAAGCGGCCGAGCAAGTGGAGATTGCTGCGAAATATTCGGGTTACATCGAGCGTCAACAAGGGGAAGTAGAGCGTTTGCGGCAAAACGAACTCACCGCAATTCCAAGCGGATTTGATTTTTCGAGTATCGAGGGCTTGTCCAGCGAACTCAAGCAAAAACTTACCGCAGCGCAGCCCGACAATATCGCCCGAGCCTCCGCAATCCCGGGAGTGACGCCGGCGGCGATTTCACTGCTGTTGGTGTATCTAAAAAAACGCGGCGCCGTGCGCAAGCAGGCTTGAGTGCACACGGCGGCACTGCGAGGCGCTTTGGAGCGCGGGTTAACGAGTCTTGGGTTAGCGCTAACGGCCACTCAAACAGAGCAATTGCTCGAGTACCTAGCGCTGTTTGCGAAATGGAACCGCGCCTACAACTTGTCTGCCATACGCGATGTGGAGCAGATGCTTAGCAAACACCTACTCGACAGCCTTTCCGTGGCACATTTAATATCTGGCCAGCGCCTAATTGATATTGGCACTGGAGGCGGTCTACCGGGGATACCCTTGGCCATTGCCTACCCCGACAAACATCTGGCCTTACTGGATTCTGTCGGTAAAAAAACCCGCTTCTTGTTTCAGGTGCAACAAAGCCTCGGCTTGAGTAATATTGAAGTAGTTCACTCTCGAGTGGAACAGTATCAGCCGTCACAGCTCTACCAGGGAGTAATAAGCCGCGCTTTCAGTTCCCTGTGCAATATGACGTCTAGTTGTCAGCACTTACTAGCAAATGATGGTAAATTTTTTGCCATGAAAGGACTTTTCCCCGAAGATGAGTTGAGCGCTTTGCAAAAAACCTATAGGGTCGATGCTGTACATCCGCTTCAAGTTCCCGATTTATCGGAACAGCGCTGCTTAGTGGTGATCAGCCGGGAAAGGTGATAAACCTAACGTTAATAAAATTTATGTGAGTAGAACAGTGGCAAATATTTACGCAATCGCGAATCAAAAGGGCGGCGTTGGTAAAACCACCACCGCGGTCAACTTAGCTGCTTCACTAACTGCTACCCGAAAGCGTGTTTTGCTGGTAGATCTAGACCCGCAAGGTAATGCCACTATGGGTAGCGGCGTCGAAAAAAATGCTATTGAACACACGATTTACGATGTGTTGATGGCTCACTGTCCATTTGACGCCGCGCTGCAGCAGTCGCCGGAGGGCCGTTACAATGTAATGCCCGCTAACAGCGACCTCACCGCTGCGGAAGTGGAGATGCTCAATTTAGAAGACAAAGAGCGCCGCTTGGCTGGGGTATTGAAAGCGGTGAAAGACAATTATGACTACACCATTATCGATTGCCCGCCGTCCCTTAATATGCTTACGGTGAATGCGCTTACGGCTTGCGATAGCGTGATTATTCCAATGCAGTGTGAGTATTACGCATTAGAAGGCTTGTCCGCCTTGGTGAATACCATCAATTCGATACAGGCGGTACTGAATCCGAATTTAAAAATAGAGGGCATATTGCGCACTATGTACGACCCGCGCAACAGCCTGACTGGAGATGTCTCGGCGCAACTCGACAGCTACTTTGGCGATCGTCTTTACCGTACCTGTGTACCGCGCAATGTTCGCCTTGCCGAAGCTCCCAGTCATGGCATGCCGGTATTGGCTTACGATAAGCAATCCAAAGGCGCCATGGCCTACATTGCCCTCGCCGGCGAAATTATCCGCCGCAATGATCCGCCAACCCCCGAACTTGCCACCGCCAGTTAATTTATTAATTGGCGTCATTTAGCAAACATTTATCGGGACAACAGAGTATGGTTGCGCCTTTGGTCTAAGCCTTCGATATTCCCACCGTCTGCTCCGCTTGTCGAAAATTAAGGTCACGAGGTAACAATGGTTAAAAGAAAAGGTCTCGGACGTGGTCTCGACGCCCTGTTAGGTTCTAGCTCACAAAAGGCAAACAACGACACCCCGGCGGTAGAAACGATCAGGGCGGCGAGTGAGGCGGTTGCCGAAATAAGCTCCCCAGACACCACTACTCGCGACGGCGTGTTGAAACAAATACCCATCGAATTCTTACAGCGTGGTCGGTATCAACCGCGCCGCGATATGCACCCCGAGGCGCTGGAGGAGCTCGCCGACTCGATCAAAGCCCAGGGGGTTATGCAGCCCATTGTAGTGCGCCAATTAGGCGAAAATAGCTATGAGATCGTCGCGGGCGAACGCCGCTGGCGAGCTGCGCAAATCGCCGGCTTAGATAACATTCCTTCGGTGGTACGAGAAGTGCCCGATGAAGCGGCGATCGCCATGGCCCTCATCGAAAACATTCAGCGAGAAGATCTTAACCCCATTGAGGAGGCTATGGCCCTAAAGCGCTTTCAAGATGAGTTTGAGCTCACCCAGCAAGAGGTGGCTGAAGCGGTCGGTAAGTCGCGCACCACCATTACCAATTTAATACGCCTGATCAATTTAGCCGAGGATGTCCGAACGATGGTTGAGCACGGTGATTTGGAAATGGGTCATGCGCGCTGCTTGTTAACCTTGTCCGAAAACAACCAGCGTTTTGTTGCCCAGCAAATTGTCTCAAAGGGTTTGTCTGTGAGGCAGGCGGAAGCCCTTGCCCGAAAAATACCCGAGGTTAAAGACACTGAGAACTTACCGGTAGATGCGGATATTAAACACCTGCAAACACGTTTAGAAGAGAAGGTGGGTGTACCGGTAATGATTCAACACAATAGTAAGGGCAAAGGTAAATTAGTCTTAAAATACAATACCCTCGATGAGTTAGATGGCATTTTGCACCACCTCGGCTACAAGCCCTAAGTCTACGACACCTAAGTTTACGACACCTAAGTGTACCCCCCAACCTTACCGATTAATTTAGATACCTACACCTTGAATGTGAGGCCTTTTGAGCACGACTCTAAAGGCCCCGGGGAATGCCTCGAGTTAAAATAAAACAGTTATGTGCTGCTCCCACGCCTGTGATGCACTTACGCCTGGCATGGACGACCGCCGCGCGTTTCTGCCGCGGCGTCTTTCACAGTGAGCCGACACAATGCTAATGCAGCAAGTTCACAGCTTAAGCTTATAGTTAAACTCACTGTAAGTGATCAAACATTTGAATCGCAGCGCAAACCCATTTCCAGGCATTTGCGGTGTCGATATTTATTTCACTCGTGTATCGGTTTACCTTTGCAATATTAATTTAGGTTTACAGAGAAACTTCGAACAGATGGGCCGTAATCGGTACTCAGCATGAGTGTATTCCTATGAGTTAATACTTTCTCGCCTGGGAATCACAGTTTAAAGCAGGAGCTTTCCTAGCGATCGATCAGTTCACCTTGTTGATGTGTGTCAGTAATATTTACTCTTATCGCTATTTAACTTGCTAGCTAAATTATTCTACTAAAAAAAGGCGGTTACTTTTTATGAGAAAACTGAAACTGCAAACCTGGATAGAAATATCTATACGCAAACCCCAATATTCGCCGGGTTTTCATCCCCGCTGCGCTGCGCAGTTTTATTTAATACCGCTCTACTTCACATGGTAACTGTAATTGTGACCGTATTTTTACTGTTGCCTCTTGTTAACACTAAGGCTGCAAAAAAAGAATGTCTTTTCTGAGGTTGCAACTATATATACCGCTTTAATCTATTTTTTCGGCTATCTAACGGCTGGCGTTATCTAAAGCACGCGTTGTTTCCTTTTGCAGGTTTACCCAATGTGATGCAAAGATAGGACTATAGCGAATATACACTGCGCTTACTCTGTATTTGTAGCGATGTTAAGCTGGCGCGATAATCTAAAAAGGATATTCCTATGGCAGCTAAAAAAACCTTTAATTAGTGTTATTGCAAACTAAAAATAAAATTAAGTCACTTTTTGGGAAATTACGCCTCATCCCCTGGATACTCATTTTTTTTTTTGCTAAGTTAAAAATAGTACCAATGCGTTTTTTTTTCATTAGTATTGCTTTGCAATGTTATATCAAATTGTCCCGTCACCAGGAGGTAGTAATGGATCGATCGTGGATGTTAAACCCGAAAGCGATACGCGCCGCTAAGGAGTGTATCCAAATTGTTAAACGAGAGTTGGGCATTAAGCTTACCCTTTCTCACCCAGAATTTATGGGTATGCTGCACGAGTATGTAGACCTCACAGATTCCTCTGAACTAGGTCTAGCCTATTCCAAATTGTTAGCCATGGCCGGTGTTGGTAATGTCGTCCAAAGCCTTAAACCGCGCAAATCCGGCAATGTGGCTTTGGAGGTCGCGGCGCTGCCCTTCGAAGAGAAGGAGCCCAAGCCACACGCCAAAGTTGTCGGCGCCGACTTCCACAAAGGCGACTACATTGAGTTTCGCGGCAAGCGCTATCAGAAGTATCGCAATGGCAAAAAGTTTAGGGGGGTCTATCGCGGACAACCGCATTATTTATAGCGGCATGGGTTTGTTAAATCCCGATAATTGAGCGTGATCTACGAGCCTGGTAAGCGGCTTTTTGTTGGGCGATTTAGGCTAGTCAGCCCAGCGTGTGTTTGTTGAATTCAATATCGATTAACCTCGGAAAGCAAAGGTTGTTTCGCATTTAGCACAGCTATGCGCCCGCCCAGCTGCGTTTCGGGTTTATGTCTTTTCAGGCGTCGTTAAACGCCTCTCTGTAACGCTTAGGCGTGTAGCCGGTCCATTTCTTAAACGACTTTCTGAAATTAGAGGGGTCGGGAATTCTGAGCGCCTCACTCAACTGTTCAATATTAAGATTATTGCTTTCCATCAACTCAACGGCTTTTTCGGCGCGGCACTGGTCGAGTAATTTTTGAAAGCTGGTATTATGGCGCTTAAGTTTGCGTTTTAAACTTGAGGTACTGGTAGCGAAAAACGATGCAACCTGCTCTAAGGTAATTTCCCTCGTCAGCCGTTGTTTAATAACGTCTCTCACTGCGCCGCAAAAACCTTGTTGGATGCTAAGTTCTCGCTGGGTATCGAGTTGCTGTAACGACCATTCAAAGGCCGATTGCGAGCCCTTTGGCCACTTAGTCAATAAATCGCGGTTACTTACCATCATTCTGCAGCGCACACTATTAAAGTTGAACGCGCTATCCCCCAAATACAGTTCGTATTCTTCCATATAATCGGGTTGAGGGTAGTTAAGTTCGAAGCGCCAAGAAATATCCAGCTTACTTTGCCATTTCACCCACGAATAGACCGCTGATAAAGCGGTTTCGGCGCTAAAGATATAGCTATCGGTTAAACCAAATACGTTAACCAGTTCTAAGCCACTTTCCCGAACACCGCTAACCCACTGCAGTTTGAGCATTGGAAAAGCCAACAGTGGAAAGCGGTGCAATAATTCGAGGGTTTGCGTTAAATTCGCGGCGTGCGATAGAGCATTCACCAGGTGAGGTGAAAAACCGGGTAGGAGTCCCTCGCCATATAAAAATGAAAAACCGCGCAAATTGCCAAGTTTGTTGACATTGGCAAACAGTTGCGACAACTGCGCGGGCGATATGTTGACTTCGAGGTTTGTCAAATCTTCAGAGAATAGCGTGGTGCCACGCAACAAGCGGTGACTGCTAATGCCGCGTTCTTTTGCGATTTCTAATAGCATTGCCGCCTGCGAGCGCGCTGCAATAAAACGATCCGAAACATCATACCAATCGCATTTCATTTTAATAGCCGCTCCCCCTTCAACTCAAATAGCTACAAAAGTCGTTTTATTGCGACGCTCTTTAGCTCTAAATAAGCTGAGTTTCGCCTCCTCAAACAAGGTGTTTTCCGCGCTGCTCTTTGCGCTGGCCATTCCACCACTTGCTCTCACCTCTACCCTTTCACCGTTTTGTGTATAGTATTTAAAATGATTTATGGAGTTCAATGTATCGCTAAGCAGCAGTGAAGCAGTATTTTGCTCGGTGTTTTCTAGCAAAATAGCAAAGCGATCTCCGGCAAAGCGGCAAGCTAAATCTTGTTGGCGCACAGTGAGTATGAGTAGTTCGGCCATTTTTTTTAACAGCCGATCACCCTCTTTAAAACCGAAGCGACGATTTATCGAATGAAAATCATCGAGATCGATTAATAGCAGCGTTAAAGGTTGCTGTGAATTTTTAGAGCGCTCAAAAGCCATCGTTATATTGTTCTTCAAATAACGAATATCAGCGAGA
>JAHQVY010000125.1 GCA_019634095.1 Cellvibrionaceae bacterium | reverse complement strand
TTTTTATTGAGTGTGAAGTTCGCCAAGCACTATTTCAAAAGTGCTATTTTAAAAGTACGGTGTCAAAAGTACTGTGTCAAAAGTACTGTGTCAAAAGTGGCATGCCAAAGGTACTATCCCAAAAGTACTATGCCGAAAGCGCTATATATTATGCCGAAAGCGCTATATATAAAGGGCTATGTAGACACCGGTCAATGTTATACCGCTAACTAAATGGTTTTTTTGTTCTAGAATGGTCTTTTTTGTACAAAGAATGTACCCCAGTAATTGTTAGCAAGAATACTTCAGATTTGCAGTTTTATGCTGGCCTCAGTTAGTCGCTAGTACTGTTAACGATTAGCGGTAAACTAAAGGCATAGTGTAGTGTCCTACAATAAAGTCATACCTTAAAAATCCCATAGAAACGCACTTTAGCTTGTTTTGAAAATGTTTAGCGCAAATTTGTCTCGTACCCTAGCAAACCCGTTGCGGGTCCAAAGAGACCTTGCCTTGCTGCTAGAGAGTGTTGTTATGGCTTGAAACAGGCAAAGACAACTTGTCATAAAGTTTTTAATGCCAAATCATGGGAGCGTCAGTTCTCGGTTTGCATCCTTGCTAAGATGCTCATGTCCGCTACCTTGGCCGCATTTGATTGTTTTCTTTTTAAGGCTCGTTAATTTAAGCCGGGGCCCTTGAGCCTGCCTGCGGCAAGCCATTTGATAGCAGGTGGCTTATGCAGTGCTTTGAGAATTTTGGATTGCGTCAGCTTCACTTGAGTGTATGCACTGTTAACCGCGGTGGCATTAACCACAGCGGCTATCCATTGCGTGTTAGGTGCTAATATATACCCGTAGCGATAGAAATTTAGGCTTTATGAGCACGCGTTTAAGCGTCCTTGGCGGTGTTACTCCCCCTTAAATAGACCGGGGCTATTTTGCGTTGTCGCGCCTTGCCAAGAACAAAAATTGACGCACTCCTAACACCTAAATCTCAAACGCTACGGCTATACATTAGGGTTTATTTAGGGTGAGTGCGAACAGTGACAAGCTCCCGATCCGGGAGAGGGAGGGGGAATGGCGACAAATGGATGTGATAATGCGTGACATAAAGAATGCATTTTGCTTGGGTTGAAGCCTCTTTTTAGTGGGAGGTCGAACCCATAAATATATGTTTGGCGTGCCGATTACTTGCAGTGCGCTAGTCTAGTGGCCTTGTTTGAGGCTTGCCGCGATCCTTTTCAATTTTTCATAGCCAATACCCTTTTTACATTTTAGAGAAAACAGATTGAAGAAAATTAAAAAAAACAGCATTGTCGATCCTCACGCTGAACGCGAGGCACAAAAATACGACAACCCCATTCCCAGTCGAGAAGTTATTCTGGATATATTGCAAAGCTCAGTCGGACCGATGAGCCATCGCTTCCTTACTAAGCAGTTGAAGTTGGAAGATGATCCCGACCAAGTAGAGGCGTTGCGGCGACGTTTAATTGCCATGGAACGCGATGGCCAGATTGTCTCAAATCGGAAAGGTGCGTTTGGTGTGGTGGATAAAATGCACCTCATTAAGGGGCGAGTGCAAGGCCACCGCGAGGGTTACGGGTTTTTGATTCCCAGCGACGGCAGCTCTGATATTTATCTCACTCACCGGCAGATGAAAAAAGTCTTCAGTGGTGATGAGGTACTGGTGCGACCCGGAGCGGAAGATTTTCGCGGCAGGCGCGAGGGCACCATCGTCGAAGTGATCGCGCACAATACCCAGCAGTTGGTTGGTAAGCTGGTAATGGAGCGCGGCATTCATTTGCTGCAGCCCGACAATACCAGCATTAGCCAAGACATACTGATTCCCTCAGATCAAGTGGGCGACGCGAAGCCGGGGCAAATTGTGGTGGTGGAAATTATCCAGCAGCCGAATCGCAAACAGCGGGCAGCCGGTTGTGTGGTAGATATTCTCGGTGATCATCTGGCGCCGGGTATGGAAATTGATGTCGCGATTCGCTCGCACAATATTCCGCATCATTGGCCGCAAGAGGTACTGGAGCAAAGTGATAAGCTGAGCAGCGAGGTGCAGGAGCAGGATAAAAAGCACCGGGTCGATCTGCGTCACTTATCCTTTGTCACTATCGACGGTGAAGATGCCCGAGATTTCGATGATGCAGTGTATTGCGAAACTAAACGCGGTGGCGGTTGGCGCTTATATGTTGCTATTGCGGATGTGTCTCATTATGTTTCTGTGGGCAGCCCCCTGGATCGAGAAGCCATTGTGCGCGGCAATTCTGTGTATTTTCCCGATTTCGTGGTACCGATGTTGCCCGAAGTCCTGTCCAATGGCCTGTGTTCCCTTAACCCTCATGTGGACCGTCTTTGCATGGTGTGTGAAATCACCATTAGTCGACAGGGCAAGCTGAGCGGCTATAAATTTTACGAAGCCGTGATGCATTCGCAGCAGCGTTTTACTTACACCCAGGTGGGGCAAATTTTGAGTGAGCGGGGCAAAAAGCACAGCGGTATTCGCAAGCAGTTTGCGCAATTGGCCGAGCACCTCGATGTGCTGCACGATTTGTATCTGTGCTTGCGGGTGGCGCGCGAAGCGCGCGGCGCTATCGATTTTGAATCCAATGAAACCAAAATACAGTTTGACGCGCATCGAAAAATAGAGCGTATTGTTCCGGTGCAGCGCAATGAGGCCCACAAGCTTATTGAGGAATGTATGCTCGCAGCGAATGTTTGCGCTGCAAAATTTTTGGATAAGCACCAGCTTAGCGCGCTCTTTCGCGTACATCAGCGTCCTAAAGTCGAAAAAATGGAAATGCTGATTGAGTTTCTCGCCGAGTTGGGTTTGCAAATGCGCGGTGATCCCGACAATATTTCGACAGCGGATTACCAAGAAATTATGCAGCTTATTAAGGGGCGCCCCGACGCGGGAATGATACAAACGGTGATGCTGCGCAGTATGAACCAGGCGGTTTACCAGCCAGAAAACTTAGGGCATTTTGGCTTGGCTTACACAGCGTACGCGCATTTCACATCGCCAATTCGCCGCTACCCCGACCTGCTGGTACACCGGGCAATTCGCAGTGTCATTCGCTCTGAGCTGTCTTCGAGTTTTGTTAAGCGCGAACCCGGCGCGAAATTATTGCCCAAGGCGGAAATTTACCCCTATACAGTGGCCGATATGGCGAGCCTTGGGGATCAGTGTTCCGTGACCGAACGCCGTGCAGATGAAGCCACCCGAGATGTGCTCAGTTGGTTGAAGTGCGAGTTTCTGCAAGACAAAGTCGGCGAGGTCTTCGACGGCGTTGTCAGCGGTGTTACCGGCTTTGGTTTATTTGTTGAGCTCAAGGATATGTACGTCGAGGGTCTGATTCATATCACGGCGCTGCCGCAAGACTATTATCGCTTTGAGCCGGCTCAGCACCGTTTAGTTGGCGAGCGCACTCGGCAAATGTTTAAGCTCGGCGACGAATTAGTTGTCAAGGTGATGCGCGTCGATTTGGACGAGCGTAAAATTGATTTTGAATTTTTTGAAGCGCGAGCGCGCAGACGAAAAAAAGTTAAAGTGTCTGACGCGGCAAACTCCCTGGCTGAAAATTATCGACAAGAGAAACAAAGGCGCGACGGTGGGCGTCAGCCGCGAAAGCGCGGCGCTCAAGCAGCGGATGCGGGCAAGACGCCAGATAAACCGGCTAAGCCTAGTAACAAGGTGAAAGCGGCGGCTAAAAGTAAAGCGAAAAAGGGTAAAACGGGCGCTGCGGTAAAAAACAAAGCGGCGAAAGTAGCTAAGCCCAAGAAAACAAAAGCCGCGGCCAAGTCGAGCGCCAAGAAAAAAAATCGATAAATTCCCCCTAACGTTGCACAAAGTTTTGGATTCAAAAGCGTTTAGGGCCCTATTTATCGCCTGGCTCGGAAACTTTTTACGGCGAATCAGGTGTTGTTGTCGCCAAGGGTTTCAATTAGGGTAGCCGTCTTTTTTCGAAATTCCCTCAGGTCTAAAAAAATTAGCATGGCAAAAGTTGAATGGGTTTTTGGTATCCACGCGGTGCAGGCACTGCTTAAATCGGCGCCACAACGTATCCAGTTGATTCAGTTGGTTCAGGGTAGGCAAGATCAGCGTATGCAAAAACTACTGGCCGCCGCGAACAACCACAACATTAATTTAGAGTATGTAGAGCGCAAGCAGCTCGACCAATCCTGCGCGGGCAAGCACCAAGGGGTGCTTGCCCGCGTGGTGCCGGGTCAGCAGCGCGACGAGCAGTTCCTGTTTGAATTATTGGACAATTTAACGGGGGAGCCGCTTGTGTTGGTATTAGATGGTGTGACCGACCCCCACAACTTAGGCGCTTGTTTGCGCAGCGCCGATGCGGCTGGTGTGCATGCGGTGGTGATTCCAAAAGATAATTCTGCCGGTTTGAATGAGGCGGCGCGAAAGGTCGCTTCGGGGGCTGCGGAAACAGTGCCGCTAATTCCGGTGACCAATCTGGCGCGCACCTTGGACAAACTTAAGGCGAAAGGTTTATGGTTGGCCGGTACCGACGGCGATGCGCAGCAAACGCTCTACCAGGCCGATCTGAGCGGACCGCGGGTGTTGGTTATGGGTGCCGAAGGTTCGGGAATGCGACGCTTAACACGTGAAAAGTGCGACATGTTAATAAAAATTCCCATGTGCGGCAGTGTCAGCAGTTTGAATGTGTCAGTGGCAACCGGGGTGGTGTTATTTGAAGTTTTGCGGCAGCGCGGGCTCTAGTTTGTGTTCCCGCCCACAGCAATTGGTGCGTGTTACTGTTGCTGCGGGTCGCTATACATTTGGCTGCGGCAAACCGAAGAAAATCTTAACAATTGCAATTTTGCTGCTCGGCATGCTTGCATTTTGGCCACGTAATCCATAGAATACGCGGCCCTAAAAACCGCCGAATTTCTCGGCTTTTTCTCCTTGCCTCACCGTCTATTTTACTCGTTGGGATACCCAACGGGACGATGGGGGGCTACTAATCCGTAAGGAGTGACAATGCGTCATTACGAAATTGTATTTCTGGTTCACCCGGACCAGAGCGAGCAAGTGCCAGGTATGGTCGAGCGCTATTCCAACTCAATCAAAGAAAGTGGTGGCAGTGTTGACCGCATTGAAGATTGGGGGCGGCGACAGCTTGCCTATTCCATCAACAAAGCCCATAAAGCCCATTATATTCTGATGAACATTCAGTGTAATGAGCAAGTCCTCGAAGAACTGACCACCAACTTTCGCTACAACGATGCCGTGTTGAGAAATCTGGTTGTGCGAATGGATGAAGCCGTGAGCGAAGAATCCATTATCATGAAGGCCGAAAAAGAAAATCGCGAGCGCAAGAGTCGCACCGACCGCCGTCCTACCGAGTCTGATTCAGAGATGCCCGCAACTGAAGCGGCAGACGGTGATAGCGAGAGTGATGGCTCCGAAGCAAACGATGCCGATAATGTAGAACAAGGGGAGAATGCCTAATGGCCAGATTTTTTCGACGTCGCAAGTTTTGCCGTTTTACTGCCGAAGGCGTCAAACAAATTGACTACAAAGACCTAGATACGCTGAAGGCTTACGTCTCCGAGAGCGGGAAAATTGTTCCTAGTCGTATTACCGGTACCAAGGCCAAGTATCAACGTCAACTGGCTACGGCTGTCAAGCGCGCGCGTTACATCGCCCTGTTGCCTTATACCGATAGCCACGAGTAAGCTTTTGCTTTTTTAACCTCCGAGAGGGTCCAAAATGCGCGCCATTGCCGAGTACATTGTGCGTGGTCGCAGCCAAGCCGTAATTGTGGCGCTGGTTGGCAGTTGGGTGCCCATTCTCACCCAGGCAACGCTGAGTCTGGTCGCTCTCCGCAAGGGGCCTAACGAGGGATTATTGGTGACTTTGTGGGCTTTGTTGCCTGCTCTGGCAACAATATGGTTCGGCGATATCAGCTTAGTGCTGGCCATTTCCAGTGTCGCTGCAATTTTGATTTCACTGGCCGGCGCTACGGTGTTGCGTTTCACGGTAAGTTGGCCTGCCACCCTGGCTTGTTTCGTGGCGATGAGCAGTCTCAGCGCCGTTGTTGCGGTTGTGATATCGGAGGATATCGTGGCGGAAATGAGAACTTTCGTCGCCCAACTGACCAAGGGAGCAGACCCAGAAGATGTCAAGCGTCTGTTTAGTATCTGGACGGTGACCTGGTGGGCCGGTTTGGTGGCTTTTTGGACTGCGGTCTCGGCACTGATTGGTTTGATAGTCGGGCGCTGGTGGCAGGCAATGCTATTTAATCCCGGAGGTTTTCGCGAGGAGTTCCACGGTTTGCGGCTTACCTCCCCACTGGCGGTGGTGTGCGGCGGCGCCATGTTCTATTGCAATGCACTAGGTGCCGAGTACTACTATTGGTCCAAAGTGTTCGCATTGCCCCTGGTGATTGCCGGCTTGGGATTGATGCATGCAGCCATTGCAAAACACCGCTTGGGTGGGCCGAGCGTGGTTCTAGCCTACATGGGGCTGCTATTGCCGCCGGTGCAATTGCTGTTGGCATTGTTCGGCTTGACTGACGTTTGGTTAAATTACAGAAAGAAATTTAATTTGGTGCAGTAAGCGAACTGCACAAACTTTAGAGGAAAACGAGATGGAAGTTATTCTGCTCGAAAAAGTAGGTAAATTAGGTACCATTGGCGATCGCGTCAATGTTAAAGCCGGCTTTGGCCGCAATTATTTGTTGCCGCAAGGCAAAGCTATTTCTGCCACGCAGTCGAATATTGCTGACTTCGAAGCTCGCCGGGCCGAGCTTGAGGCCGCGGCATCCGATCGTCGCACCGCCGCCGAGGGGCGCGCGAAACTGGTTGCCGAGCTGGGCAGCGTGACCATTCACGCCAATGCCGGTGATGAAGGCAAGCTGTTCGGCTCTGTGGGCACGCGGGATATTTCTGATGCCATCTCGGCGGCGGGCTTCGAAGTGACCAAGGCCGAGGTTAAGTTACCCCAAGGCACTTTGCGCGAGCTGGGTGAATACGAGGTTGATCTTCAGCTTCACGCCGATGTTAGTCAGACGATCAAAGTCGTTATCGCGCCGGAGTAATCTTTTAGCTGCGTACCAGGTTGCGGCGAGCCGCGCACTGGGCTATATGCTTTTAGATTGTTAGACAAATAACGCCGGTGATCCGATACTCAGGCTATGGCAGATATGGACCCAACCCTTATCGCTGACGAGTCAGTGTACACTTCGCCTCACTCCATTGAAGCGGAACAGTCGGTTATCGGCGGCCTGATTCAAGATGCCACACACTTTGATGCTGTGCGCGAGGTGCTGTCTGAAGAAGACTATTACAACGCGGCTCATCGCAAGATTTTTCGGGTTATGCAGCGCTTGTCGGAGCGCGAGCAACCCCTCGATGTTATCACCGTCGCCGATGCCCTAGCCCATGTCGAAGAGCTCGATGCGGTGGGTGGGCTTAAGTATCTCACCGATTTAGCCACCAACGTGCCATCGGCGGCAAATGTGGTTGCCTATGCGCGCATCGTGCGTGAAAAGGCGACACTGCGCCAACTGATAGCCGCCGCCACTGAGATCTCCCGAGCCAGTTACAATCCGGCAGGACTCGCTTCCGATGATTTGCTGGCGCTCGCCGAAAAGAAAGTACTCGAGATATCGGAAGAGCGCCCCAAAGAGGGGGGGTTCCAAGAAATTAACCTGTTGCTTAAAAAGACGGTTGAGCGCATTGATTTCTTGTTTAATTCCGAGAGCGATATTACCGGCTTGAGCACCGGCCTTGACGAATTGAACGAAAAAACCTCTGGCTGGCAAAACGGTGAGCTTATTATTCTAGCGGCACGCCCCTCAATGGGCAAAACGGCTCTTGCCTTGAACTTTGTCGAGTCGGCAATTTTTAGCTCCGAAAAACCCGCACTGGTATTCAGCCTCGAGATGCCTGCCGATTCGCTGATGATGCGCATGCTGTCATCGACTGGGAAAATCGATCAGGGCCGCTTGCGCAACGGCCAGCTCACAGAAGAAGACTGGCCTAAGTTGGAGATGGCCGCCCGCAAGTTAAAGGAC
>JAHQVY010000124.1 GCA_019634095.1 Cellvibrionaceae bacterium | reverse complement strand
TTTTTCCGTATCTCGCTGATGGTGACATCCAAAGCGTTGAGTTTTTTGATTACTAACCACAAACGCTCGGAAAACTTCTCCGACACATTCCAAAGCAGCAAGCCGTAGTAGCGCCGTGTCGCCTCTTCAAATTCTGCGGTAAACGGGCCTTCCCCCTGCAGCAACTTCACATATTCGCGATCCCGCTCCACCCGACGCACCAAGTCGGCCTCATCCTCGGTGGCGAGCGCGAAGTAATCGCGACTGGCGGCAATGTCTTCGATGACTTTGGCAAGTTCCGAGCGCTTGGCACCCAACTCACTGATTTTTTCGCGCAACGTGTCTTCGGTAATAAAAGCGGACTGCAGGTCGCGGTTCTGTTGCCGAGTGTCGAGCATTTCCGCATAAAACTGGGATTTCTGCTGCCAAACGCGGTTGTTCTCTTGCAGGGCGAGCAAATCGCGCAATTCTTGCACCACACCCTGGAACTCCTCTCGGGAAAACAAACTAATTAAATATGTTAACTGCGGCGATAGCTGGTTCTCTCTGGCATAATTGAGCCAATCCACCCCTTCGCTGCGGTTAATATTTAGCGCTACCAGTAACTTGTCACCCTCCAGGTTGGCAATAACCTCATCAATAATGCGAATTTCTTTGCTATAGGCTCTCGCCGCCTCTTGGAAACGCTCCAAAGCCAAGCCCTCTGCGCCCAATTTCTCATAAGCATAAGGCACGGCAATCATTGCTTCTTGGGAATTAGCATCGGCGAGGGTTTGCTGTCTGAGGTAGTCCCACGCTTTGAGGGCTTCTTCATAGTCTTCTTTTTCTACCGCCGCCCAGCCGTAGCCCAATAGCGCCCGGCTCGACAGATAGCTATTTAACTTCACCTTCGAAAACATTTTTAAGGCATCATCGTAGCGTTGGTCGAGCAACAAACTGTAACCGGCAGCGGTAGTGGCTTTGTCGCGCAGTGCGGTATGCTCTACGGAGTCGTAATCGTCTTCATCAAGCAGCGTCAAGTACGCTACCGCGGCTGGGAAATTATTTTGCCTCGCCCAGGCACTGCCAATATTAAAATTAATATAGGGTAACCAATCGCCTTTAGGCTTCTCCCGTTTGAGGATCCGCTCTGCCAGCAACACGTCGCCTTGCTGAATGGCAATGTTAATCCGAAAAGCCACGGGCTCTTCACCCAAATCGCTATAATCGCCGCGCAACATATTGGCCATCGCCACCTTGGCGCCTTCGTAGTCTCTGCGCAGGTAGCGAACTTTGGCGATATAAAACCAAGCGGCACTCAGCGCAGGCGGGCTCGCACCTTGCTCCAAAACGCGATCGAAAATCGCAGAAGCATAGCGTTCCATACCGTAGGCCAAGGTAAAGCCTCCTTCCATAATGTCGGGACTATCGCCATGCCCCTGAATGCCTCCCTGTTTTTTTGCGATCAACAATTCGGTGAGCGCCTGCATGTACTCTTTTTGGAAATAGTGGAAAAGCGCCACCCCGTAGCGAAGATCCTGCACTTCGGTAAACACCGTCTTTTCTTCAGCCGCCAGCAAACACCTCGGTGACAAGAAAAATGCGATGCAAACTATGGCGAGAAATTTAAACGTCATGAAGTAAGTATGTCAGCTCACAATTGCCATTCTTTAATATCGAATTCAGGCTGCATTTTTTGAGTGGAGTCTGTAATTCGCAATTCCAGCAATATGGCATCATCCTGCTTTTCGACCTTGGTGGTGGTCGCGCGTTTATACTCGCGCGCATCGGGACCGTAACCGGTGAATACCGCGGTGATTTCGTGCTCGCCATTCTTCAAGTTACCAATGTATAAGCGCTGTATACCGCCGCGAGACAGGGCGCTATTTTGACCGGGGGTGTATAGATGCGAAGCCAATTGTTTATCGTCGATCGACAGCTTCACCGCATCAAGTTGAAAGTACTCGCCCACATCCAAGGACAAAAACACGGTTATTTGGGTGTTGGCAGGAAATAACAGTTCCTCTTCGAGAATAAGCAAGTCACGATTTAATTCTAAAGCTGCTTGCTTAAGATCCTCGACATCTTGGCTCAAAGGCGTTACCGATTCCGGCTTAGGCTCAGATATTTTAGGCTCGACTGTCTGTTCTGCAATTTGCTCCTGAGCAACAACATTGGCACAGCAAAATACACACAACAGGCTAGCTAGCACCTGCGGCACTGATCGAACTGTCAAAATTTGACAAACGTTACCTTTCAAGGTCATTTCTCCATTCTCTATCTAGCCAGATGTCTCACTTCAATAATTGCAGAAATGGCTTTTAAAAATTGTTAAGCAAAGTAATTCAGTGGCACACATACATTCAGCTTCGCCATTTGCCGCAGCTGGCGATCAGCTCGGGGATTATCCCACGGGTCTATTTCACGCGCCCTAACCGCATCGAACCAAAACCATGAATGCGGTCACACAAACTGTCTATATTTAATGCTAAGCCATTTGGTGCCTAAGCATATTGATCAAAATGCAATCGACCACAGCAAGAAAAGTCCCGCAGTTTAGCGTCTATCGCTCTTTCTTTATAGCGCATATTCCCGCGAAAGTTGGGCACCACTCGTCAATCGCTTGCTGCAAATCACCGCGTTGTATCAAAGGGTGGCCCGCCTGAATAATCAGCCCCAAGCAACGAGAAGAACGAAAAACACCGAAAGCAGCGCGGGTTTATTGAAACGTCGTCAAGAGTTTGGCGGCATTAAACCCTGGCTGTAATGCACCTTACCCGCAAGATCTATGATGATGCAGTCAAAGTTGTCGAGTTTATTAATTAGAGCTAAGCCCCTCTCGACACCCAACACAAAAACGCTCGTCGACAGAGGATCTGTATCCGCGCCTTGCGGACCAAGTACCGTGACGCTGGCGACGCTGCGTGTGGGCTTTCCCGTGCGGGGGTTGAGAATATGGTGAACACGTTCACCACTTGCTTCATCGATAAAATACCTTTCATAGTCGCCGGAGGTAGATACTGCCGTATTCGACAATGGCAGTACAATTGCCGCTTCCCCCTTGGAGCCGCGCGGGTTTTTGATACCAATCAACCATTGTTTGCCGAACTTGTCGCCCAATACACGACTGTCGCCACCAGCGCTCACTGTCGCTTGTGTCACTCCCAAAGCAGACAACAAGTTCACCGCTCGATCGACTGCGTAGCCTTTGGCAATTCCACCCAAGTCGATGCGAATATTCTCGTGTTGATAAAACAAGCTGCCGTCTGACTTGTCGAGTTTCAACAACTGATAGTTCACCGCAGGCAGCAGTGAAGATCGCTGCCCTTCGCTGGGCTGCTTTTTCTCGCGGTAATTATAAAACCAGCCCAACGACGCAAAAGTAATATCAAAGGCGCCTTCGCTTATGCCGCTAAAGTAGAGAGACTTATCGACGAGATAAAGCAACTCCCGCGATAGCCGCTGCGGGCTTTTAGCTGCCTGACGATTGACTATAGAAAGTTCGCTGTCTTCTTTGTAAGGTGAGAGCTGGCGATCAATACGCCGCATTTCAGCCATGGTATCCGCCAGTGCCCGAGCGGCGAGGTTTTTGTCTTCATGCCAGAACGTTAGCGACACTTCGGTGCCCATAATTGCTTGCGTATCGCTGTACCATTCTGCGTTTGCAGAACTCGTTACAACGAGGAAAAACAACATCAAGAGTCGAAATCGCGACACAAGCAATAGAATAACCTGTTAGGTAAGGATCGGTTTGAATGAAGAATAGGCAGACTTCAAGCGCGAGGCAAGGCATGTTAAACCCTCGGCGAAAACGGCGCAACGCCGTTATTCTCAGGCACAGAAAAAGCTGTTTCGCTATATTATTTCTGCCAGGTGGTAATACCGTCACTGGTTTACTTTGTCAGCCTGGGCCGCAGGCAAGCATTGCGCAATTTAGGCTTACCACGTAGCAGCATAAAATAAGAACAATACGCACTTTTCAAACTTACTGTGATTTGGTCCCGGTCAACTGGCAACCCATTTCCCTGCGGGTCTCAGTTTGAAACAGAACGTATCCTTTTACTTGTTTACGGTACTTCTTTGCGGGTAGTCTCTCCCAGCTAGCGTTTTCAAGCGCCGCTGGGTGCCCAACCACCAGATGTTCAAAACGCACAACCAGCGGCCCGCTTTCAGAGGTGGCGAAAAACATTGGGTTTAGCTGTTTAGTGGAAAACGCCAACTATTAAGGCCAAATAATTTTGTATGTGTTTTGCTCCACTTCTTCGCCCACCACCTGCAGGCCCTGCTGCACATCGGGGTCGGCCTCCGGCCCCGGAATCACCGTTCCCTCGGCCTTCCAACCGCTGGCGGCAACCCAATTAGCGTCAAAATCAATTTTGTATGGCCCTTTAAGGTCAAAAACTTTGGCGTGAATGCCTCCGCCCTGATTTTCATTAATTTTCGCCGCATATGAGCCGAAATTGAGCCAGCGGTCCATCACGTTCACCGCAGCTTGCTCCCAACTCAACTGAGCGTTTAACTTATGTATTTCGGTTCCCGAAAACTCACCTTCCACAACCTGCAATGAGGCCCGGCCGCCTATCGATGCATCCGGAATCAATTCCGATAAAATCCCCACAGAGCCATTCACAGACGCGTTTTTAACGCGGGTGGTTCCCCCCAGTGATTGACACAATTCGCCCGCCGCATTTTGGCCGGGGTATTCGGTACTAAAACTGACGCAGGGATTGAGCACAAACAGCGACATGGGATTGAGCTGCCAGCGCACCTCACCTAAAGGCAAAGCGCTGTTGCCGATATCGATCTGCGCACCACTGGCCCGGCCATCCCACAGCGTGCCCGTTACTCCGGTAAGCCAAAGGTTCGGCACCGCCTCGCGCAACATCGACGCTCCGAGACGAGCCGGAGTGCGCGATATAACCAAGAATAAAAAATACAGTATGAGGAGGGTAACAATAACAATTTTCATTTATCTTGCTGTCATGGTGGGATTCGTCTGGAACGCTTAATTTCTTTGCAAGCGAAGATTAGCGGAAACCATGCCGGCATCTTTTGAGCCCGCTATCGATATCTCCTTGATGTTGAGTTGTTGCTGGGTTTCCATCTGATTCAGCCAAGCCAGCAGTGAATTGAACTCCACCGCTTCTAGCCGCAGGCGCACGGCATTACTGCCACTGGGCTGCATGTTGTTCAAGCGCAGCTTATTTTGCCGCAAGCTGTTGTCGACAATCTCCACCAATGAGCCACCGCCGCTGGACCCAGAGCGGCTGCCGCCACGATTCACCCACTGCGCCGCCAAGTTGCGTACCCGCTCGAGTGCCGCCAGCTGTGAATTAGCACTGTCAACCTGCTTATCTCGCATATCCCAGGCCGATTTAAGCACTGCCGCATAAAGAATATAGAGCGCCAAACAAAAACTGAGTGCAGCAATAGCGAGCTGGTCTCTAGTCGAGGCCTGTCCCCACCACGCTTTAAGTTGATCAAAATTCATAGCTTCACTTTGCCTCCGTTACCTTCATACTGGCACTGTGGGAATCCGAGCGCTTGTCGATGCGCACAAATTCTGCGGCCAAACCTTTAGCAGTCACCTGGCCCCGCATCGACTCCAACGAACCGAAGTCGTTACCCGTAAGACTCAACTGCAGCTCACCTTGGTCCGAGTTATAGCGGATACTTTCCAAGGTAATACCGGAGGCGCCGGTGATCGATGAAGCGACACTGTTGAACAAATGCATAAAATTACTGGCTTTGTTTTTATTACCCAAGGTTCGCACCTTGGACTCCAGGTCGCGCTCGGGATCGCGCGAACGGCCGCCGGGGATGGCCTTTTTGTAAACATCATCGATTTGTACAACAATGCGTTTATTTTCATTTTTTGCGGAAAAATATTCCACGTAACTCACTATTACGGATAGAACAAAGGCCGCTGCCACTGCGGCGGCCGGAATTTTCCAATGATTGATCCAGCGCCGAAAAGGCAGCTGCTTGGCAAATTTGCCGCGACGAAAATTGTAGGGTGACGCGTCGATATCCGGGTTCGCCCAGTCCCAGAAGCCACCTTGGCTCAGCTTTATATCCAAGCCCTCTTGCTCACGCCAAGCCTGGGGACACCAAGCCAACAACAATTCAAGTTTTTCTGGGCTATCAGCTACTAAATTGAGGACTTGAGTGCCCTCTAGGCTGGTTGTTAAACCCGCGACAACATAGGGCGCCAAACTGGCCTCAACCGTAAAGCCCTTTCCCTCGGCATAGTGGGCCACCACCACGTCGTCTTCAAAAACAATGGTCACGCCATCGTTTTGGCGGAGCAAAAACATGTACTCCGGCAAGCACAGCGGCACTTCGCACTTCAGCTCCTCAAATGGCGCCAATGCTTTGGCAATATCGTCGTTTTTTGCGTACAACACCGAGGTTCGGTTATCCACGAGCGGGGTGTGTACAAAATGCAGATCGTCGACACTGTCGATTAAAAACTCTTCAAGCTCGAAGGGCAGCAACTTGGCGAGGTGCCGCTTGTCTTTAACGTCCATTTCAACATCCCGCGCTGCCACAGTCTGCCCGGCAAAACCAAGGCATATCGGCACCATGGAAGTACTGCGAGAATCCGCCAGCGCCTGCGTATCACCGGTGCTGTAG
>JAHQVY010000123.1 GCA_019634095.1 Cellvibrionaceae bacterium | reverse complement strand
GGGTCGGTGCTAGAAGCCAATTGATTGCGGCTGTTATAGCTGCGCTTCCAGGTTTGCCCAGCGGGGTTGCTTAGCCGAATGGGCAGGCTCTCGGCATCGTAATCGATGCAGTGCTCGCCGCCCATCACATCGATTTTTTTAACTAATAGGCCGCGCTCGTCGTAGTGAAAATGCTCTTGAAGTTTGTTGGGCAGCTCCACGCGCTCAAGTTGGCCGTTAGCGTTGTAGTAATAGCGGGTTTCGGCGCGCACCGGGTCTTTGTGGTAAATGGGCTGCGCGTTGTCGTTAAAATGGTATTCCTCTTTGCCGCCTCGGGTATCCGTTACCACCACCCCGTGGCCGTTGTCGAACCAGTCGAATTCGTAGTGGTAGGTTTGCTGGCCGTCGATGGGGTCGCCCCACTGGCGAATGCAGCGGGCGCGCGGGCCTTGGAAATCCCAGCGAAAGTAAAAGCTGTAGCCGCTTTTTAAGGTGCGTTGGCTAATAACGTGTTGCCGGTATTGATATTTTTCGCTGTGGCCGCGGGCGTCGAGGGCTTCTATAAGGTCGCCGTGCGAATCGTAGCGGTATTCTGCCAGCAGCTGGGTGCTGTTATCCGCGCTGCGGCGAATAATTTTTTCGAGGCGGCCACAGCTGGAAGCCGCAATTTCCAGGGCATCCCCCAAGGTGGATTCCACGCGACACAGCTGGGTGTCGCGGTAGTGAAAGTGGACGCCGTTATCGTAGTTATCGAGGATGGCACTGAGACGAAAGATGGACGCTGAACGACTTGTCGCTGCGCCCTGCTGCCCCCGGCGACGAAAATGTTTTTTTACCCCGTTGAGGGCGCCAAAACGGCTTAGGGTGTAATGGTCTTCGCTAATGCGGGTAAGCGTTAGTTTTTCGGCAACATTGTGGCTGCAGCCACTTTCGCCGGGCAACGGCAACGAAATTACCCGGCCCTCTTCGTTGTAGAACTCTAGGTGTTTGTCGGCGGTGGACCACTGTAAGCTTTCCAGCAAGCTGTGGCTCCAGCCATAGCCCAGGCCGCTATCTAGGGGGTTACCGCTGCGATAAATGCGGGTTAAGCGCAACGGTACCAAGCCTTCAAGTTCACCGTCGACCAGGGTTAAACGCTCTTCGCCCGTTTTAAGGTCAATCGGCTCGCCGCCTTTTTTCGCGGTGGCATCGGGTTGGTCTTTTGTGCCGATGGGGTTGGTGCCGTTTTTAGAAGACGCGGGGTCGCTTGGCGGTTGTTGGGAGGCCGACGGTGGGGGCAATTCGCCCTGCGCTGGCGCTTTCGCGGCTGAAGACGCACTCGCTGGTTGGCTAGGCGCGGTTAATGGCTGAATCCTTTCGTTTGTCTGGAGTTGGCTGTAAGCGCGATTAGAGCCGCCGCTATTTGCCGCGGCACGCTTTTTGTTGGCTTTTTGCAATATTTTAGTGCGCGTAGCGAATTCTAATAACAGATTGCCGGCGTTATCAAAAAGCTTCACCAAACGCGCTTTACTGGCCACAACAGCCACGGCCGCCGCGCCGCCAGAAACGGCGGACAGCACCAGGGTTAGCAGCAACTCAAAAATACCGCCGCCCGCTATTTCAGCGTATTCCAAGCTGTGTTGTGCGGCCAAATAATCGTTGGCAAAGCGGCCCAAGCAGCTGCGCAGTGCCGGGTCGTCCATAATCACGTCGACCACATCCCACGCTTTAAAAAGCATGTCCGCGTCTATTTTACCGGGGTCGAAACCCAGCATCTCCACTAATTCACGACGCTCCGAAATTAGGGTTTTCTCTTGGTAGCTCTGCCAAAAATTCTCATCTTCACTGGCCTTGCGCATATTTACGAAATTGCGATACCCCCTCATTACTGGGTTGACAACATCGTTAACGTCTTTTAGCCAAACCAGCAGGCCCCAAGCAGCATCTGCGGTGCCCGCGCCAACCGCGGCGCTGTAGGTTCCCAACTGCTGCAGACTGCTCTGGTTTTGCAGCTGCTGCTCTATTTGCTGCGCTTCCAATCTTTCAGCGGCAATAATTTGCTGTAACGCTGCCTGAATTTTTACCCGCAGTAGACCGCGGTCGTCGCGCTCCTTTGCAGTTTGCCCGGTAGGCTGTTGTTCAGGGGCCTTGAGCACCGCAATATCGCCGCTCGCCAAGCCTCGAATTAGCCATTCTCTGGCGCTTAGCGGCAAGCTTGCTTGGGGTAAATTAACACCGAATGACGGGCCGGAATGAGTGGGGGCTATGGAAGGGTCGGCAGTAAAGAATTGGTGCAGGGCTTGCAGGGCGGCTTCAGCGAAGCCATCTATTAAAGCTTCGGCACTGGGAACATCATCCGCCAAGCTATCAAGCGTAAAAGCACCGGCCGCATTTTGTTTAAAAAGAAAAGGTTTGCCGGCTCGGTCTTGCACTTCAAAATCGAACATACCTGTTTGCCCTTAGCAAGGAGTCTATAATATATACGTTACGCCACACTCATCAATAAAGTTGCCTATTTTTGCAGGCACTCACAAAGCCGCGTACTAAACTCTAACATGTCGCATAAATTTTCGGCCCAGAACCGCTTCGCGGCTTTTATAGCGGCATTGCTAGCGCCGTACTCGCTTTTTTTCGACTTCGATAAGAGTCACTTATGTTCGTCGTAAAAAATCGCCGTACAACGCTGTAACTAACCCACTAAAAGCTTCTGAATCCAAAACTTTAGCAACATTAGGGTAAAGTATTTTAGCGGTCAACCGAGCCGGTTTTTTGTGAATTGAAAACCAGATCGACAAATTTCAGGTGTTGACCAATAACGAAAAGCAGTTTTGCATACATTAGCGCAACTCGATATCAAGAGCAATTTTCAAACACCGCGCACAAATGGTAAAAACGGGCCCAACGCAAAAACAGAGCCAAAAAAGCTAAGTTATCGCAGCTGATTGTTGACTGCGCGGTACACCCGCGCGGCGCCACATCACCCCGCATTAATTCAAAAAGAGCGCTTTAGCGGGCTAGCATTAGAACGTTTTGGAGCAGTTTTATGCAAGTGTAGGCAGGTGCAAGCAATAAGATCCAGAATTTGGCACCGAGCTTTTTATTTATGACTTTATTGCCACTTAGGCCTTGCAAGGTGACCACAATCTGACTATCTGGTCTTTTTGACAACACCAGTAGCCGGGAAAAGAGCAGGTGAAAACTGGGCATTATTCACTACAGGCTCCCGAACTGAAATTTTATGTTTTAAAGTCTATTCTGGGTGTCGCTTTATTGCCCGAATCTACTTGTTCACTGCACAACAAAATGCGTGCCGAGTCGATGCCCCCGCGCTCAACCACCGCAGATTTAAACAATGCGCCGCGCTGCTTGGCAATTTCTAGTAACTGTGCATGTTGTTCTTGACTGAGTTGAGCTCCGGTTTCAAGTTGAATATCTTGCGGCGTGGCAATAGGGCAAGCACTTATGGTTAAGCCGGGTTTTTCCGACATCAACAGGGTAAATTGCTGTATAAACTCTTCTTGCGCTACGCCGGGTTCGAGCTGCTGCGGCTGATACTGTAAATCTTCAAATCTCACTTTTAACGCTTCCTCACCGGCGGTAATTGCAAGCGATACCACTTTCGCATAAGGTACAAACGTGGTCATTAAATAGCTTTTTGCCTGTTGCATAGCCACTTTTTTTACCACTAAACCCACTATGTGCTGCAAGCCAAACTTGGGGTCATCCAAGCCGCCTTGCAAAGGAAATTTAAGCTCAATATTGCCCTTGCCATCGCGGAGCATGTTTAACGCAACATTGAGCGGAACAGCTGTTTGCCCAATTAAATTGGTTTCATCGTTAACCTTTTGACTGGATTTAAATTTTGCACCGCGCATCAGCACATTCGCATTGCCATCCATTTGATTTTTATCGACACGGGTTTGCACCTCCAAATCGAGTAAGCCTGCCTCCACTTCAAAACCCACACTGTCCCGTAAATACGGCGCAACTTCTTGCATCGGGAATTGGCTCGACTGCGCTTTCAATTCCAGGTTCATTTCTGGCAGTAGCGGTTGGGCCCAACCGGTAACATTGGCAACGAAGTAGGCTTCATCTTTTATATTTATGGCAAACTGAGTTTTATCTTGCGGTTTAGCGGTATTGAATTGCTCAACACTTAAATCATCAACAATAAACGTCTTTTTAAATGCATAACCCTTGCTATTGTCTTCTATATTCACTTTTAAAGGGCCAGACAACACCAGGGAAGCCAAGGACAAAACCGGGCCGGTTGCGGGTTCCGCTTGTGGGTCTTTATTTGGGTCTTTATTTGGGTCTGCCGCTTCGGTGGGCTCACCGCGGGCTTCACTTAGGCTATCGGTATTCACTAAGGTTGCCAGTTCACCGTCTTTTGCTAGTTTAAGGTTCACGTCGCCCGCGGCAATATCCAGTTTATCTACTGCTATTTCATTGGGGCTAATGTTCACCCCAAATACGCTCACGGCACTGTTAGTAAGCAACGCGGGCAGCTGTTGCTGCTGCAATTCAGAGAGCTTAATATTTTTTAATAGAATTTTATCGGTTTTAACTTGGTAGGCTTCGGGGTTAATCGCAAGCGACACCTCGCCTAAATCTAATTCACTAAACTGCAGTAATTTATCTTTGGTTGCGGTGGCCGCGCTTTCCAATCCGTGCAAATTAAGTGTTATGCCAGTATCGAATTGATAGTCATGCGTATCCATGTTGTACCTTAGTGACAAATCATGCGCTGCAAAATGGGTGCTTTCTAACTGCAGTTGTATTTTCTCATCACCGTATAGCGTGTTTTTTATGTGAAAATCGCTGGCCGTACTGCGTATGGCAACATCCCGACCTTGATGAGTAACGCTGCTTGCCAACTTAAAAGATAACTCGCCGCCTAGGGCTTGAATCGACTCGGGTAGCAAATAGCCGATTTTTTCTGCGGAAAAGCCTTTCAGCTCTAAGCGCAATGCAATGTCGCTCGCCGCTGCAGAGGCCTGCACCTCACCGAACAAGTCGATACTTGCGCCATCCAGTTCTGCCTGCATATTTATTTGGCTGCTCAAAGCGTTTTCAATAAATTGGCTTTGCTGCAACACTAAACTATTAATGGTAAACCGATGTCGCTGTTGCTCGTTAAGTAATTCTATGTCGACATTTTGAATAACTATTTGCGGCGCAATAATACGCAGTGCTCGGGGCTGCGGTGCATCGGTTTGCGTTTGGGTTTCCGCTTCGCTGGGTTCTTGGGTGTCGGCGGTTTTACTGGCGGCGGCAGAAAAACCCGCCACGCTAAGGTTTGCACCGCGTTTTTCGATAAATACACGCATACCGTTAATGCGCAGTGAGTGAATTTTCACTTCATCGGACAACAAGGCCCAAAGGCTATACTCCACTGCTAGAGAATCCAACACATAGGGGTGACTATCCTGTTGTTGGAGTTTAAGGTTTTTAATTTCAAGCCGCGACACAAATGGATTGAGCCGCACTACAGAATCGGAATCCATTTGCAAATCGTACTGCTGTAAAACCCCCTGGCTCACCTGGCGTACCACCAAGGGTGAAAATAGCCAAACACCGCAATACACAATGGCTAAAAGTAAACACAGGGCGAGCAGGCTGTTCTTGAAAAGCTTCGTTATTGGTCTCATTCGGCTTGACTCGTAATGGGGAATTAGTCGACGATTCGGTGAAGTGCTTGTGGGGATGTACTTACACCCATTGGAGTTGCACACATTGGAGTTACAGGCATTGGAGACACGACGACTGAGGTCGCAAACAATCGTGTCGCAAGCATTTGTGTCACAAACATTTGTGTCACAAACAATGGAGTCACAAACAAGGGGGCACCCTTTCTAAGTGTCTACTAGGCATCTTTGGTGGGTATGTTGATAAATAATAGCAGGCGCATTGCGCAACATCGCCGCAGTTTATTCGCAATAGTCGCAGCATTTCGCTCAAAGCACAAAGCCCTGCTTCGCATTGCGCCGAAACGCCGTGTCGCCGGGGCTAAACCAACAAATTTGATGATATTATGGTCTTGCATAAATTCTCGGCACAGAATCCCTTCGTCGCCGCCGAAGCTGTAGCAGCATTTCTAGCGCCGTACTGGATTTTTTCAACTTTACTAAAAGTGGCTGATGTTCGCCGCAAAATAGCGGTGCAACGCCACCTACCCACGTCTAAAAACCTTTGAAGCTAAAACTTTGCGCTGCGTTCGGGTAACATTAAACCTGTATCTAATCTCCACCTAGGGAATGATATTATCTTGCGCTAGCAGCTTGCTGTCTGAGGCATTTACAGTGTGTTAACCCGGAAGGCTGCCAGCGAAAACCCAAAAAACTGAGGAAGTGAGTAGCATGCGAATTGTGAAAGTAAAAAAGTTTGTGTTGAACATTGTTTGTATAAGTTCTGCACTCGGCCTTGCGGCTCCGGTGCTTGCAGAGGCCCCCAAAAGTGAAGCCCGCTGCCGAGCCTGCCACGGCGTTGGCGGCGCAGCGCCTATTGCCGATAACTACCCCAAACTCTCTGGGCAAAACAAAAGCTATTTGATCGAATCGTTAAAGTCGTATAAAGCGGATAAACGCTCTGGCAGCATGGCGGGAATTATGGCAGCGCAGGCGAAAATGCTTTCCGATGCAGAAATCGAAGCGCTAGCAGCGTACTACGCTGCACAAAAATAGTACAGCGAACCGGCCTATTCAGCTAAAACAGCGGGCCGGTTTTTAATCACGCTTTGGGGTAGTCGAGCCCAAAGCTGCGCAATTTGTGTACCTTTTGCTTTATTCCTTCCAAAATCAAATAATTTACCGGTACCATTAACAAGGTAATAAAGGTAGCAAAAATAATCCCAAAACTCAGGGAAATAGCCATAGGAATAAGAAACTGGGCTTGCGTTTCTTTTTCAAATAATAGCGGCAGCAAACCAAAAAAGGTAGTCAGCGAAGTTAGCATCACCGGCCGAAACCTGGCAACACCGGCAGTTAATACCGCGTCCATTAGGTCGGTACCTTTCGCCCTCACTTTATTAATGTAATCCACCAGCACCAGTGAATCGTTCACCAACACACCACACAGGGCAATAATACCCAAGTTACTCATAATGGTTAAGTCCACGCCCATAAGCCAGTGACCGATTACCGCACCAATTACCCCAAAAGGAATAATACTCATCACCACCAGCGGTTGCAGGTAAGACCGAAAGGGAATAGCGAGCAGGCAGTAAATGGCAAAAATCAGCGCCAGCAAACCGTAGAGTAAACTGCGATTAGATTCCGCTTGCTCTTCTTGCTCTCCGCCAAGTTTGTAGCTTACACCGGGGTATTTGGCGGTGATCTCGGCTAGGAACTGATTTAAATCGGCGCCCAATACGGTCATATTGACCACCGTTTTTTCAATGTCTGCTTTGACATTGATGGTTCGATAACCATCAATTCGGTAAATCGAGCTCGGGCTCACATCTGGGGTAATCGTGGCAATTTGCTCCAGGGGAACCTGCTGGCCGTTGTCGAGATTGATTAACAAGCTATTGAGCGAGGCGAGTGACGAGCGCTCCTCGCGGGGAAAGCGCACCATTACGCGCACATCGTCCTTGCCTCGCTGAATTCGTTGTGCTTGCAAGCCAAAAAACGCTTGGCGCACTTGGCGAATAACGTTTTGTCGATCAACCCCCAACAAGTGGGCTTGAGGCTTTAGATCGATACGCAACTCCTGCTTGCCGTCGGCGAGGCTGTCGTAGATATCAAACACACCTTCGTAGGTCGACAAGCGTTGCTTCACCTGTTCGGCAATAACACTTAAATTGTCTAAATTGTTGGAGCGCAGCTGAATGTCCACCGGGTCCCGCGAACGGCCAATCTCCGCTCGAAAATACAGCCGGTCGGCACCGGGAATTTCGCCAATAAGTTTGCGCCATTCGCGCACCATGCCACGGCTGTCAATATCAATCGATCGCTCCTCGGGCGCTACCAGTTGAAAGCGCGCCTGCCCCACATGCGAGCTACCTCCGCGGCCTCCCGTGCGGGTTAAAATATTTTTGATAATACTTTTGCCAGTTTTTTCATCCACATATTTGTCTTGCAGCTGTTTGGCAGAATCAAATACTCGTGTCATATGGATGTCGGTAACCTCAAACGGGGTACCCACCGGCATTTCCAGATTAAAACGTATATTTTCGCTGGGGATTCTAGGGAAAAAAATAAAATTCATATGCCCTAAATAAAGCGCTGCGACAATGCATATAAATAAACCGCTAAAACTCATTAAGGTCACGCGCTTGTTGCGCAAACAAACCGCCAGCACCGGTTGATAATATTTCATAATGCTGTCTTCGAAACCTTTGGCAAAGCGCCTTTGGAAGCGCGCAATCGCGTTGCTCTCTTTTTGCTTGCCTACTTTTACATGCTTCAAATGGGCGGGTAATACAAACTTAGATTCGATCAGTGAAAAAATAAGTACCGGCACCACCACCAGAGGGATCTGAGCAAAAATAGGGCCGCGGTTGCCTTCCATAAAAGCCAATGGCAAAAAGGCAGCAACCGTAGTTAACACACCGAAGGTCACCGGTACCGCCACTTCCTTAGTGCCATTAATGGCCGCTTCAATACCGGTTTCAGATTTTTGCAAGTGGGTATAAACGTTTTCGCCAGTGACAATCGCATCGTCTACCACAATACCCAACACCACAATAAACGCAAATAAGCTCACCATATTCAGCGACACCCCCAACAGAGGCATGGTCAAAAACGCACCGAGAAAACTCACCGGAATTCCCAAAAAAACCCAAAAGGCTACCGAGGGCCGCAAAAACAAGGACAATAATAGAATTACCAACAGGCCACCTTGGATAGCATTACTGGTGAGGGTATTAATACGCTTTTGAATCACATCCGCTTTGTTGTCCCAGTGATACAATTCCAGGTTATCGGGCAGACGGGCATTTTTCTTTGCCACATAGTTTTTAACCTTTTCGGCCACGTCTATCGCACTTTGCTTACCCACACGCTGTATATCCAGGGTGGCCGCCAACTTGCCATTAAAGCGTGTTCGCAAAGCCTTTTCTTCAAAGCCATCCAAAACTTGCGCGATATCGGCAAGGCGCAACAGCGTGCCGTCTGGGTTGGTTTTTAAGACGATATTTTCGAATTCGTTCTGGCGATAAGCCTGCCCCTTGGAACGCAGCAATATATCACCGCCATCGGTTTGCAAATTGCCTCCGCTTAAATCCAGAGAATTACTCGATATCGCCGCCGCCACCTCCTGCAAGCTAAGGTCGTACTCTCGCAAACGATCCTGACTCAATTCGATGGCAATCTCGTAGTCTCTAACCCCTTCAATTTCTATATTGGTAATTCCGGAAATTTGCAGCAGCTCGTCGCGCACTTGCTCGATAAGCTCGCGAATTTCTCTTTCACTCACATTGCCGGCAACAGTAACTGAAATAACATCTTGAATGCGCTGCGACAGGGAAACAATAGGCCTCTCTGCATCGACCGGAAAGGTGTTAATAGCATCGACGCGGCTTTTAACCTCATCTAATACGTCGCGCGGGTTGTAGCCTTTCGCCACTTCGATGGTGACGCTGGTGCCACCCTCCGATGACCGGCTTACATATTCATCGATGCCTGCTAAATCTTGAATGGCCTCTTCTATTCTGGTGGCTATACCAAGCTCGGCATCTTCGGGAGTGGCGCCACGAAGACTCACTTGCACACTGATTCGGTCGCTGTCGAAGCTGGGGAAAAACTCAAGTGGAATGAGGTTAAACAGCGAATAAAAACCGGCCAGACAAATGGATATTAACAACAAGTTTGCAGCGACATCGTTGCGGGTAAACCAAGCGATCATCTTTTGCTACCTCGGGGGTTGGACAGTCATTGGCGTTTCTCGTTGGTGCGAGTTTCGGTTGTATCGCGTTTGCTTTTGCCTTTGCGACGGTCGGCAATTTTTACGCCTTGCTCCAGGCCCTTCTCAACTGTAACCAGAGTGCCAGAATTTACCTGGCCGAGGGGGGTTAACACCAATATCTCACCGGCCTCTAAACCGGAGTTCACTAAGGCGAATTCTTCATTTTGCCAAAATATCTCAATTTCTCGGCGATATACCGCCTCATCTTCCAGGGCATAAACAAATCGCCCCTGATATATAGACCGATTCGGCACCACCAATACGTTTTCAATTTCTCGACCGCGAATATTGGCGGTAACGTACTGGCCAATTTTTAAAGGGAAGCGACCTCGGCTGTTTTCGCCGAAAGGGTCCTCAATGCGCGCCACTACATAGAGTTGGCGACTGGTTTCATCAATCGAGCCCGAAGTGCGAACAATTTTTCCCTGCCAAGTTTCGCGAGTCGCCAAGTCAGACAGTATTTCTACATCCGGCTGTTTGGCCGGCAAACCTTCGCCCTTAGCTTCTGGCAATTCTATTAACCCCAGTTCGCTGTTTTTTATGGGTAAACGAATTTCTATCGCGTCGGTGGCATAAATTTCTGCGAGAACCGAGTTACTGCTCACCACCTGCCCCAAGTCCACGCTGTTATTCAGCACCCGACCATCGAAGGGAGCGACAATATCGCAGCGGCTTAGATTGAGTTCGGCGCGCCGCAGGCTAGCTTTTGCAGAAGCAACACCCGCTTCGGCGGCTTTTACTTGGGGCTCTCGCAGTACCAGAGGCGGCGGTTCGCCTTCGTTACCCAAGCGCTGCCAATCTTCCTTAGCTTGGTCGGCTAGCACTATTTGCTCTTGCAGCGCCACCCGCGCCTCAACAAGGTTCGCCTTGGCAATTTGCAATTCGATTTCATAGTCGGCTTTATCCAAACCCAGCAATTTTTCACCGCGATTAAAGAAGCCACCATCGCGAAATTCCTCGGCCATAAACACCACTCGACCGCTGACTTGGGCCACAACACGGCTGTTTACCCGAGGCTCCACCACACCGTAGGAGCGAATTTGAGTGGTAATGTTTTCCAATTCAAGCGGCTTCACTTCCACGTTAATACGGGTGACGGGAGGTTTGAACCGTCTGTCCGCCTTGGGCTGGAAATACCACAAAGACCCCAGAATCGCTGCGATAATTAAGGGCACAATCCAGATCGCCTGTCTTTTGATGAAACCCATTGTTTGCATCTTTACTCCGCTACTCATTCGATTCACCCAAAGTGCGTCTGTTTATCACTCGCCCCTTTAGCATCCGCCCCTCGCCCGAGCCCCCTGCCTGGCGATTAGGCCACGGTATAAAATCCAGTTCACCACCCACCGCATTTAATAGGGTAATTTTGTTAACGATGATTTGTTTCTTCAGCGAAATCACCTGAATTTGCGCATCCACTGAGCGCCGCTGCGCCTCCAACACGGTTGAATACGCCACCAGACCACGCTGATACTGGTCGAACGCCAGTTTCTCTGCCTGCACGGCGTTACTCGAGGAAGCTTGGGTATAATTTAAGCGGGCGTCCAAATTCACCTGACTTTGCAGTGCGGTCTCTACTTGTTGGAACGCTCGATTCACCGTGTCTAAATAACTTTTTTCAAATTGCTGTAAGCGCAGGCGAGCAATATCTTCAGCGGACTTTAGGCGCCCGGCGTTGATTAAAGGTTGAATTAACGACGCGCCAATTCCCCAAGCCAGATTACTCTGAGGAATATCACTGAGCTCCGCAGCGCCCTTCCCCGCCGAGGCGCTGAGACTTAAGCTTGGAAATCGCGCTTTATGCGCCACTGCCAAACTGGCGTTTTGCTGCAACACCCGCAGCCAGGCCGATTGAATATCGGGGCGCCGCTGCAGCAGTGTGGCTGGCAGGGCGGGTGGACTCAGCGTATTGCTGTCGGGGAAGGCAAATTGCGC
>JAHQVY010000122.1 GCA_019634095.1 Cellvibrionaceae bacterium | reverse complement strand
GTTTGCCTGGCTCAGCTGGCAAAAAAAACCAGCCGCTAGCGCCACCAATAGTGAAAAAAAATTGAAATGTTTGCCTTGTTGCATAAATTCACCTTGTTGTTTTTCTGTGCCTCTAAATAATTGTACATACGCCCGCTTGGTTTGCACTTGAGACAAGCTGCGGCTGTAGCGCGCAGCTTTTATCCTGATGCGCAGGTGCTTTTTAAACGCAATGAAACACCACTACCGTATAAATAAAATTACACAGGTTGGGGGTTGAAAAACGTTTTAATTATTAAGTCTGGTTACCATTGCTGTTGATGTTTCGCCTTGCGGGCAGGTGCGGCGATAGAACTTGTTCAACCCTCTTTTTTGAAACTGCTGCGGGTACACTAAGCAAAAACTTAGGGGAGATACCCGCCGTTTCAAACCCGATGTGAATATACCCGTAGCGTTTGATATTTAGGCCTCATGAGCACGCCCCTAAGTGCCCTTGGCAGCGTTGCTCCGCCTTAAATAGAATGGCTATTGTGCGTTGCCCTAATACCTCACATCCCTGTGAGTACCGCCTTGCCAAGAACAAAAATTGGCGCGCTCCTAACACCTAAATATCAAACGCTACGGGTATAGTTCCTTAAAAATTCGCCACTTGCCCCTCTCCACTTCACGCTTTGAAACAATGGGGATTCTTTCTTTGCGCGGGGATAGCTTCTTAAAGACAAGTAAAACTATCTAAGAGTTCACTTGCATTAATTCTGCAGTGAATACTGTTTTGAAACAGGCCGCCATGGCTGCCGCAGCGCCTAGCGAATTTGCTTGCGCGGTGGATTAACCCGTAAGCTGCCCGCCCACAATGCCAACTTTTTTTATAACTATATGTTCGCTTTTGCAATTTTCAAGCGGCAGCGAGTGGGCCGTGATAAAAGTATCTACGGCCTTGTGCGACAGTTGCTTAATCGAGTGTTTCGCTAATTGAGCGGAATAGGTCCACATTGCCGCCGGTGGCGGCGGTGTTAATGGTCAGGGTTTTTTCGGTAGCAAAGCGAAATAGATAGCGCGGTCCACCGGCTTTAGGGCCGGTTCCTGAAAGACCCTGGCCGCCAAAAGGATTCACCCCCACCACCGCGCCCACCATATCGCGGTTCACGTAGGTGTTGCCCACCTGTGTGTTCTGGAAAATATACCTGGCTCGCGATTCAATTCGCGAATGGACACCCAGAGTTAAACCGTAGGGACAGGTATTAATTTGCTGCAGTACGTTTTTTAGCTCACCGCTTTTAAATAGAACCACATGTAGAATTGGGCCGAATACTTCGCGCTGTAAGTCCTGCATTTGGTCTATCTGGAAAATGTGTGGGCCGACAAAGTGGCCTTGTGACGGCAGTTGTTCCCTCGGGTAGGCATACAGGCAGCGCGCGTTGCCGAGCCGCGCGATATGGTCTTCCAGTGTCGCTTTGGCGCGCGCATCAATCACCGGGCCAATATCGGTGTCGAGCTCCCAGGGCTCACCCAGCTGCAGGGCATCGCAGGCACCCCTCAACATGCTTAAAACGCCGTCGGCGATATCCTGTTGTAAAAACAGTACCCGCAGTGCGGAACAGCGTTGCCCAGCACTTAAAAACGCCGAGCCAATAATATCGTCGACTAGCTGTTCCGGTAGGGCAGAGGAGTCGGCAATCATGGCATTTAAACCGCCGGTTTCTGCGATTAGTGGAATAATTTCCGTGTCGCGATGAGCGATTTGTCGGTTTATTAATTGCGCAGTTTCGGTTGAGCCGGTAAACACTACCCCTTTTACTCTGGCGTCATTTACCAGTTGCTCCCCAATATCGCGGCCAATTCCGGTGATAAGCTGCAACACATCGCCGGGTATACCCGCTGCGTGCATTAATGTAATGGCGAGATGGGCCACCATGGGAGTCTGCTCGGCAGGTTTAGCAATCACCGTGTTACCGGCGGCCAGCGCGGCCACGACTTGCCCGATAAAAATTGCCAGGGGGAAGTTCCAAGGGCTAATACACAAAAACACACCGCGCCCGTGCAGGGAGAGCTGATTGGTCTCCCCAGTGGGTCCGGGCAACATCTCTGGCACAAAGTGTTGTTTGGCGAGGCCGCTGTAGTAGTAACAGAAATCCACGGCTTCGCGCAGTTCGTCATGCGCATCCTTTAGAGTTCTGCCGGCTTCGCGACTGATCATCGCGATTAATTCTGGGCCGTTGCGGTCGAGTAAATCCGCCACTTTTTCGATCAGTTCGGCACGGCGTTCCACGCCGCCGGCATCCCAGTTTTTTTGTGCAGCTGCGGCACTTGCAATAGCGCGATCTATGTCGCTCGCTGCGGCGTTGCGCACCGTGCCCAATTGCTGATTTTTCTGCGCCGGGCTGTGGTGCGGGCTGCCATCGGTGGCGATGGTCTCGCCATTAATAATTGGCCCCACATCGAAGTGCTTAGTGAGAAACGGCTTAAATTCTTCGATAAAACTATTCGCCTGCGCTTTATCTTCTAGCTGAATTCCCGCTGCGTTGCGTCGCGGCGGTGTCGCCTGAGCATACAGCTCTGCCGGTAAAGCGATGTGGGGGTGATGCTTGGGTTCAGACTTGGCCACTTTGTCGCGCACATCGCTTACCAGTGCGGCAACAGGGGTGGTTTCGTTGAGAAAGCGGTTAACAAAAGAGCTGTTAGCCCCGTTTTCCAGCAGTCGGCGCACCAGGTAGGGAAGCAGGTCGCGATGTTCTCCCACCGGCGCGTAAACCCGCAAATGAGGCTGTTCGCGCTTATATTCCTCACAGTGCGAGTGCAGTTGTTCGTACAGCAACTGGCCCATGCCGTGCAAACGCTGGAACTCGTAGCTTTGCGCAGAGATGTTTGTGGCTTCGGCATAGGTCAGCACAGTGGCTACGGTATGGGCGTTGTGGGTAGCAAATTGCGGGAACACCGCATCTGCGGCATCCAAGAGTTTTTTCGCGCACAGCTGATAACTCAAGTCGGTGTTTTCTTTGCGGGTATAAACGGGGTAGTCGGCTAAACCCAGCGCTTGTGCCTGTTTTATTTCGGTATCCCAGTAAGCGCCTTTGACCAGCCTCAGCATCAGGCGTCTATTGCTGTTTTTGGCAAGTTGTATCAGCCAGTCGGCCACTAGCGGAGCGCGCTTTTGATACGCTTGCAGTACAAAGCCCAAGCCGTCCCAGGGAGCTAAGTCCGGGTCGTGAGCCAGGCTTGCCAAGAGTTCTAGAGAAATATCCAAGCGTTCACTTTCTTCCGCGTCGATATTAAAACCAATATTGCCGGCTTTGGCGGCCATGGCCAAGTGTTTTAAGCGCGGCAGCAGCTGGGCCGTTACCTGAGTGGCTTTGCTTTGCTGGTAGTGCGGGTGGAGCGCAGAGAGTTTAACGGAAATGCCGTCTACACCGGTCACGGGCTGAGTGCGGTCGCCGGCGCTGGCAATGCGCTCAATGGCGCTGAGGTAACTCTGGAAATACCGCTGCGCATCGTCGTCACTGCGGGCGCCTTCCCCCAGCATATCGAAAGAAAAACGCGTGCCGCTGGAATTTTCTGCCGGGCCGCGTTTTAGCGCTTCGCCAATGGTGCGCCCGAGAATATACTGCCCCCCCATTATGCGCATCGCCTGTAACATTGCCCGGCGCACCACGGGTTCGCCCACGCGGCTCACCAAGCCGCGAAACCAGCCACTGGTGCCCTGTGTGATATCGCTCTCCAAAGCGACGATTTTTCCCGTCAACAGCATGCCCCACACCGATGCATTCACAAAAAGCGAGTCTGAGTGCCCTTGGTGGGCGCTCCAGTCGCCGCTGTGAACTTTTTCCGCAATTAGCGCATCGGCGGTTGCCGAGTCTGGGATGCGCAGCAGCGCTTCGGCTAAACACATCAACGCCACTCCCTCGCGATTTGACAAGCCGAATTCATCGAGAAACGCATCTAAAGTGCCGCGTTTATTGCGTTGCTGACGAGAGCGCTGCACTAGGTCGGCGGCACAGTCGGAGATTTGCTGCGCTAAGCCGGACTCTTGTTGGCTTGCCCGCAACAAATTCTCAACGCATAAGGTTTCGTTTGCATAAGTATCTGCGGCTAATTGATCGCGTAGTTTCTGTAGACTTTGCATTGTCTGAAGGCTCTTATAAATTGGGTATCAGTGTTAGAGTTTGATGGTGGGATTATCGGGCAATTTCGGCCAAATATTCACCTTATTCCAGGCGTAACGCAAAATATATCCCTTGAAAAGACAGAAAATTCCGCATATTTTACTGCTGTAATGGGTGAGCTCCTATCGCCGCATTTTTGTTGTCTTGGTCGAGAAAAAGCTATGAAAATAAATAAACAAAGTTCGAGGGCTTTGGATCGTATCGATCGAGCGATATTGAGTGTTTTGCAACAGCAAGGGCGAATCTCTAATGTCGATTTATCGCAGCGAGTTCACCTTAGCCCCAGCCCGTGTTTGGAGCGGGTACGCCGCCTCGAGGCCGACGGTTATATCGAAGGTTACAGCGCAATACTCAACGCCCAGTTTCTCGGCCTAAGCAAGGTGGCTTTTATTCAAGTCACCTTAGACCACACCACCGAGGATGTATTTGATAAATTTAAAGTGGCGGTGGCCGAATCGCCCCATATCGTGGAGTGTCACATGGTCGCGGGCGGTTTTGATTATTTTATTAAAGTGCGCTTTGACGATATGGATAATTATCGTCAGGTATTGGAGCAGGTGGTTAAACTTCCCCATGTCAGCCAAACCCACACCTATGTGGTTATTGAGGAAGTGAAGAGTGAGCAGGGGATACCCCTGGCTCTGCTGGAGTAAAATGTTCGCGGGTAGTGTTCGGCGGCACCATATAGTGTCCGGCACCACAGGCTGTGCTTATATCCGCCGAGCAATACTAGCGGTTTACGTTGACGTTTTAAAAACAAACTCGCCGAGCGCCCTCTAAGAAACGCTTCACTAGTATATGGGCCTGAATTTATTGCTCAGAGCTGCGCGAATCAAAGTCCGTTTTTCTGGCGCTCGGTTTTACCAGGCTTATTAAAATGCAGGCAGCGGTGCTAAACACAAATCCCGGAATAATTTCATAGAGTTCAAACCAGCCGCCGGAAAAACTCTTCCAGACAATCACCGTGAGTGCGCCCACCAGCATACCGGCGCCAGCCCCCGCGGCGGAAAGCTGTGGCCAAAACAAAGACAACAACAGCACCGGCCCAAATGCCGCCCCAAAACCTGCCCACGCATAGCTCACTAAGCCTAAAACAGTGCTTTCCGGGTTGAGTGCCAACCCCCAGGCAACCAGAGCCACCAATACCACAGCGAAGCGTCCAACCCGAATCAGCTGCGCGGCTGTGGCATTTTTGAAAAGGGTTTTGTACATATCATTGGACAGTGCAGACGAGGCCACTAGCAATTGCGAGTCGGCGGTGCTCATAACCGCAGCCAGGATAGATGCCAGGAGTAAACCGGCAATGAGCGGGTGGGTGAGTACGTAAATTAACTCGATAAAGATTTTTTCCGGATCGCCCTGGTAATCTGGCAAAAAGCCCATGCCTACCCAGCCGACACTCAGAGCGCAAAGCAAGGTGATAAAACTCCACGACACCGCAATGCGGCGACTGCTCGGCAGTTTATTGGGGTGTTGAATTGCCATAAAGCGCGCCAGAATATGCGGCTGGCCAAAATAGCCCAAGCCCCAACCGAGAAGAGACACGATGGCGATCCAGCCCAAATCCTTGCCCTCTTTATCGGTAAAAAAATTCAGGAGTTCTGGGTTTTTGGCCTGCATATGTGCGTTGAGCTCCGAGTAAGATAGCTCTTGAAATGCCAGTATGGGAACGGCGAGCAGCGCGGCCATCATTAGCAGCGATTGGATCACGTCGGTCCAGGTTACGGCTAAGAAACCGCCGAACATGGTGTAGGCCACCACCGCCAACAAGCCGAGGCTGACCGCGAGGGTGTAGTCGATATTGAGTACACTAACAAAGAGCTTACCCCCCGCAACCAAGCCGGAGCTGGTGTAAAATAAAAAGAATAACAGGATCAGTGCAGCGGAGAAAAAGCGCAGTAGCTTGCCGAGTTCAGGAAAGCGGTTAGCGAAGTAATCGGGTAGGGTCAGAGAGTTGTTGAGCCGCTCAGAGGCCTCGCGCAAGGGCCTTGCCATAAAGCGCCAATTGGTCCAAGTGCCCACAAATAAACCCAGGGCAATCCAGCCCGCCTCGAAACCGGCCACCATGGCATAACCGGGTAGCCCGAGTAATAGCCAGCCGCTCATATCGGAGGCGCCGGCGGACAGTGCGGTGGGGAGCGGGCCCAGGCTGCGCCCGCCCAAAATAAAGTCGTCTAAGCTGGAGGTGCTGCGCCAAGCCCAAAAACCAATAAATAACATCGATAAAAAATAAAAAGCAAAAACTGCGAGTATCACTATTTTTTACTCCGAGCAGGTAATAATGTGGTGGAATAATAAGCTAAGTTGGAATGGAACGCAGCGAGTAGCAAGAGGGATTCAATTTTGGAGCCAAAGTCGGGGCAAAGTCGGGCCAAAATCAATGGTGCCAATTTTCCCCGATAAGCGCTTATCGGGGAATGACAGCACTAAAAATCGATATTTGCACCCAGTTAGTAGAATCCGCCGTTGATACCGGCTGGGTGATTCAGGGGGTAGATTGCGCCGAGAAACCCCGGTGTGCGTCCGGTATTACCGTCAATTTCCCATTCGTCAGGGTATTCGTCGGTAATATTCTTGGCTCCGAGAGCAATATTTAGGTTCGCGCCAAAGTCGCGCGATACCTCGAGATCGAAGAGGGTGACTGGGCTGGTAACCACCGGCAGCGTGGTGTCGTTAAAGAGGTTTTCGAAGGTTTCGCCGACGTGATTCGCGCGCAGCAGAATCTTCCAAGCATTAAGGCGATGATTAACACTGAAGGTGATGCGCTGATCTGGTTGAAAGCGTTCCAGCTCTTCGGCAGTTTGCGGCGAAATGGTCTCACCTAAATCGGTCACTTCGGTATCTGTTTGATTATCCTAAATTAATCAGTTGGATCGTAGCGAGGGCGTTCAAGGGGCTGAAATTAGAGTGAATTTTTTAACTTTTGCGGCAAATTCGTAGTCACTCTAAGGGTGCAGCCGCAAAATTGAAAAAACACTTTAATTTCAGTTCATTGGGCGTCCGCAGTAGATTCAACTGATTTATTTTGGATTATTGACATAAACAGTTAACTGTGACTCCAGCTCTTTCGCGGCATCCTGCATTTGTTGCCAGAGTACGTTTATCTCTGCACTATCGCCAATTTTGGCCGCAAGTTCGAGTTGTTTCGACAAATCCATTAGCTCCATTGCGCTGAAATTTCCGGAGACACCTTTGATGCCGTGGGCTTCTAAGGCCATGGCTTGGTAATCGCCCTGCTGAATCGAGAGTGCCAAACCCTGCAATAGCTCTGGTAAACCGTTAAGAAATTTTGTGGTCAGTTTTCTCAGCCTATGTTCTTTATTACCCATACGTCGCAGTGCGGATTTTTTGTCCCATACCAATGTCTTTTCGGTAGGGCTAATCTCGAAAGGCTGATGGCTGGGCGGCTTAAGCGACTCGCTGTCACGCCCCGCGCACCAGTAACGGATTTTTTCGTACAGTATTTCGGGGGCAATCGGCTTACTTAAATAATCGCTCATGCCCGTCTCAAGACATTTTTCTCGATCTCCATTCATGGCATTTGCAGTTAAAGCAATAATAGGAATCTCACGATAATGTGTAAACCTAGGGTCACTTCGGACTGCGATGGTCGTTGCATAGCCGTCCATTATCGGCATTTGACAATCCATAAGGATTAGGTCGTAGACTTTTGAGTTTGCTGAGTGCTGAAGCAGGCGCAGCGCCTCGGCGCCGTTGCCGGCAATATCGGGTATTTGTCCAATTTCCTCTAGCAAGCCTTGTAAAACAGCCTGATTAACATCATTGTCTTCGACCACTAAGATATTAGTCTTTTTATGGTTGGCGGGTTGGCTGGGTGGGGTTTCTAGTTGAGTTGTAGACTCTTTTTGTTTAAATGAAGGGGAAAATTCAGCTTGTTCAATTGCGCGAAGAAGATTGTTTGGTGTTGCCGGCTTTTCAAAAATCGCATTAAAACAAAGGTGCTTGAAGTCAATCGGCTTTTCTGCAGATTGCAGTTCTGTCATGAATATAAATTTTATAGTCTTGTCGGCTAGTTTATCTCGGATAGATTTGATTGCTTCGGGGGTTTTTTTATCAAGAAAACCATAAGCTATAATGACAATGCCGCTAGGTCGTTTTTGAAAAAAATCTTCGATTTTATTGAAGAAATTACTCTGTTCAGTAATAGACTCTACTATTGCACCACGGTTTCCCAAAAAGTTGCAAACAGCGGTATTGCTGGAGAGGTTTGGGTCTGCGACTACAATACTTTTATCGGCACATATTGATGCTGCCGGCACGCTGGATTGCGATTCTATATAGTTTAATGTTAGGGTGGCTTCAAAGCAGCTGCCTCGATTTAGCCGGCTATTAACTCTGATATCGCCATCCATCAATTCACATAAATTTTTGGTAATCGCTAAACCCAGGCCGGTACCACCAAATTGCCTGGTAGTGGATGAGTCCACTTGAGTGAAAGAATCGAATAGAAAGGGGATTTTTTCTTGGGGAATGCCAATCCCGGTATCGCTTATTGCAAAGCAAATAGTCACTTTGCCCTCGGTTAAGACGCGGGTCTCAACATGAATAATAATCTCTCCCTCTTCGGTAAATTTTATCGCATTACTAACTAGGTTGGAGATGATTTGTCGCAGTCTATCGGGGTCGCCATTTAACTGGGTGTGCTTAACCTGCCAAACATCTAGGATAAGTTCCACGTTCTTTTCTTTGGCTCTATACGCAATTGTCTCGGTAAAATCACTTAAGAGTTCCAGTAGGTTGAAGTTAATAAAATACAGTTGCATTTTTCCAGCTTCAATTTTAGAAAAGTCGAGGATGTCATTGATTAGACACAGCAAAGACTCTGAACTGGTTCGAATTAGCCTGGCTTTATGTTGTTGATCCGTATTTAATTGCGTGTTCTCCAAGAGTGTCAGCATTCCGAGAACCCCGTTCATTGGGGTTCTAATCTCGTGACTCATGCAGGCTAAGAACTGCGATTTAGCCAGCGTTGCCTCTTCCGCTTTTTCTTTGGCTAAGGTCAAATCTTTAGACTTTATTTTGAGTCGTTCCGCATGGTTTTCTAATTCTGCAATTACCGTATTGTAGCTGGTTACTAGTCGACCAAGCTCGTCATTACTTTTATGGATAATAGGATTTGACTTGGTTTCGGCATCATGATTTTTAATGGCATTATTGATGGCGGTTAGAGGCAGGGTTAGCACGCGACGCTGAATGAGATAGGTGGCGACAGTGAGTGCGAGTATACCAATAAAGAATATGGCTATTAAGGTGAGTAGGTATTTTGTAAAATTTACCAGTTCATGGTACTGATCATATATTAAATAAATATAGTAGGGGCGGGAACGATTGATGCTCGGGTTAATTAGGTTGGCACGGGTGCGTTGATAGTAAAGCGTGCCGTGGGTTAAAGCAGTGGTAGTTTCATTTTTTTTTTTGAAGTTCTCCAAAGCGAGAGCTATGCATTGCGTTGTAGGTGTTATCTAGGTATTTGCCGATATAAGCTTGCTGGCTATCGGCAACTATTTTACCGGAAGCCGCTTCAACCAGCGATAAGCGGATAATATTTTTTCTGGTTGCGAGTGCGGAGATAACGCGGTTTGCGCCGGCTTTATCGGTATCGGCTTCAATGGCAATAATCAGGGCTTCGGCAATTCCACTGGCTTTTTCGCTAGCTTGTTGATCGACAACCGCTTTGGCAAAAAATACAAAAAATACCAAAAAACCCAACAAAATTAACAGCCCGATAAAGAGTATTGGCGCAATTAATTTGGTGGATAGAGAAGATTTAAATGTCGAGTAGGCATTCACTGTATCGCAAAATGGTTGGTTAGATACCCAAAACACTTGAGATTTAGGCCTCATGAGCACGCCCCTTTTTGCCCTTGGCGGTGTTGCTCCGCCTTAAATAGAATGGCTATTTTGCGTTGTCACGCCTTGCCAAGAACAAAAATTGGCGCACTCCTAACACCTAAATCTCAAACCCT
>JAHQVY010000121.1 GCA_019634095.1 Cellvibrionaceae bacterium | reverse complement strand
GCAGGGTAATAACGACGGTACTCAGTTTCGGCTTTTAAACCTGAAAAACCTTTACTCAAAATATTTTGCGCAACGTGCGGCGGCATGTGACGCTTTAAGTACATAAACTGTTTATTTTTATACTGTTCAAGTTTTTTTCTTAAATTCGATGCCGGCATACCGAGGGAGCGCGCAATACCATCGACTTGCTCGGGCTTCACTTTTTGCGGATTTAGCACTAGGGATTTTACCGGTGTACTGACCGCCAGCAATTCGCCGTTTCGGTCGGTGATCATGCCTCGGTAAGCACGCAGTTTTTCGCTGCGCAAGGTGCGCGCCTCACCTTGCTTTTGCAGAAATTGGTAACCTTTCGCCTGCCAGGGCATCACTTGCAAACTTGCCAAATTCCACACGAGCGCCAGCGGCATCACGCAAAGCATGATAATCATGAACTTTATTCGACCGCTAGATAAATGCTCGTTTAATATCATCGACGATAGACCAATACCGTTTGTGCGGTTTCTGGCGAAACCATTTTCAGTTCTTTTTTAGCTATTTTTTCTACTCGAGAATAAGCCCCCCAGGAGCTGATCTCCAGCATGTATTGCCCCGATATCACGCTCATCCGGTCCGCATCGCGGCGCAGTAACTCGAGCTGTTGCATCGCCTGGCGCGACTCAAAACTGCTGTAAACCGCAGCCATTGCCGTGAAAAAACAAGCCACCCAAAGTAAACTAACTAGCCATAAGTAAAATTCTTTGCCGGTGGTATTCGCCGGACTGTCTTCATTTTTCATAACCGTGCCCACTCTTGTTGGCTGCTAGATTTTTTCCGCTACACGCATAATGGCGCTGCGGGAACGGTTATTCTTGGAGATTTCGTCGTCATCAGCTTTCACTGCTTTGCCTACCGGTTTTAAAGACTTTTCCAGCATTGCCTCCGTGACTGGCACCCCAATTGGAAAAGTTTTACCCCTGCATTTATCGCGGATAAACCGCTTTGTTATCCGGTCTTCCAGCGAATGGAAGCTAATGACGACTAACCTCCCCCCAACAACTAATGCATTTAGCGCCGCATCCAGGCCCTGCTGCAAATCATCGAGCTCGGCGTTAATAAAGATTCTTACCGCTTGAAACACTCGGGTTGCCGGGTGTTTACCTCTTTCCCATCGCGGATTAGCCTCACTCACAATCTTGGCGAATTGCGCGGTTGTTGTAATCGCCTGGGTATCGCGCTGTTTCGCAATGGCCCTGGCGATACGTTTGGCAAATCGCTCTTCGCCGAATTCGCGAAACACCCTCACCATCTCAAGCTCGTCGGCGCGGGCTATCCATTGCGCAGCTGTTTGCCCGGCGGTATTATTCATTCGCATATCTAGGGGGCCATCGATAAGAAAGCTAAAGCCCCGCTGAGCAACATCTAATTGGGGTGATGACACTCCCAAATCCAGCAGCACACCATCGACACCGGCAAGATCCAATTCGCACATTGACGCAAAAGAACCGTGAACAATTTGGAAGCGTTTATCCTCCGCTGCCAGGGCCCTGCCGGCGTCAATCGCATCGGGGTCTTTGTCGAAGGCGATCAGTCGCCCCTGATCATTTAAACAGCGCAAGATGGCCCGACTGTGACCACCGCGGCCAAAAGTGCCATCGATGTAGACTCCCGCCTGTTTTTGCACCAACGCTTGTACAGATTTATCGAGCAAAACTGAATCGTGGCCCACAGCCATCCCAAAAACCTCAAAGCGTTAGTGATAGCATTTCTGGCGGCAGACCCTCGCCGTCATCGTCGGCAATAGAAGCAAGGAAGGCCTCCTCACTCCACAATTCAAATTTCTTCCCCAACCCCACCAGCATGAGCTTCTTTTCTAGCTGCGCGTAATCGCGCAGGGTGGGTGGAACCAATACGCGGCCGTTGCCGTCGAGTTCCAAGCTACAGGCATAGCCGATCAGCAGTCGCTGAGCGCGGAGTGCTGCTTTGTTAAAGCTAGGTAAGGCCTCGATCTTTGGCAGAATTTGCTGCCACTCAGTTTCAGGGTAAACCAACACGCAGCGGTCTTGCGTATGCGCAGTCATCACAATGCGGCCGCCGCTAACAGAACTTAAAGTCTCCCGATATTTGACGGGGATTGCCATTCTGCCCTTGGCATCAAGATTAATTGAGTTACTACCCTGAAACACAATCCCCTCATGTATGGGCCGACGCCCCACCCGAAACTATTCATTCACCACAAAAATCCACTTTACACCACCTTTGCACACTATAAATCGCGAGAGACTAAAGTCAAGGAAAATTCATCGCTTTATGCGGCTAAGCTATTGAAATAACATGAGTTTTCAAGAGATTACGCACCTAAAACCCTTGTAGCAACAAAAAAAAGCCTTATAAAACAACAAGCTGGAGATCGATCAAGAGAATCCACATGAACTTCAAGAACATTTTAACGTATAAAACGGCGAAATTAGCGCGATAATGCATATATAGTGAGCAATAAAGGAAAAATCTGCGACAAGTTGAAAAGTGAGCCATCCGCCGCATTTTAAGTCAGTCGGTGCAAATTGCACACACAAAAAATGCACTTAAGTATACGGAATTTTGAGTAATATCAAGGCTTTGGAAACGGTTTCACGCCCTCTAAAGCAGCCAATTAACGAGGCAAAAAGTGACGCCGTTAAAGCACTTAACGTGTAGCAGATATCTTTTTTAGATCTTAAAACGGCGACATTTAGACCATTTGGAAGGCGATAAGCGGCGCAGAAAAATATCAATGATATTGGCGCCAGCGGTGAACGCAGCGCTTCGGCTTATAGAAGATGGGGGTTAAAAGATGGGAGTCGGCCGATAAGCCGGGTTCTGTCTTGGACAATCATTCATCTACGGCATGCGTTGCCACACACCTTTAGCGACCTACCCGAATCCAGTGCGGGCCACACCTAAAGGATTCCTATTTGGTCTTGCTCCGAACGGGGTTTACCATGCCGCAGACTGTTGCCAGCTGCGCGGTGCGCTCTTACCGCACCGTTTCACCCTTACCGCCATTTGTAAAAATAGCGGCGGTTTACTTTCTGTTGCACTTTCCGTAGGCTCGCGCCCCCCAGGTGTTACCTGGCGTTCTGCCCTATGGAGCCCGGACTTTCCTCCCCGCCGTTGAGGCGCAGCGATTGTCTGGCTGACTCCCAGGCGGGCACGTTAACAGAAAAGCTGCTGCCGTAGAAGCCTGGAAATCGCAGCTTGCGCGCTTTCCTTAAGCCTCGCTGCAGCAAGATTAAACGAGGTATTTATTAAGGACGTTAATTAGGCAATTAATGTCGAGCGGCTTCGTTAAATAATCAACAAAGCCCGCTTGGCGCCCTTTGGCAATATCCGAGGGCATAGCGTTAGCCGACAGCGCCACCACCGGAATGTTTTGCGTTAAAGGGTCGTTGCTCAGCACCGCCAACACTTCAAAGCCATCCATGCCGGGCAAGTTAATGTCCAAGATAATAATGTCTGGCAACTCGGTGCGAGCCTTGTAAATACCCACCATCGGCTCGGTGAACACAGACACTTCGAGCATCTCAAAGCGATCAATGATTTTTGAAAAAACTCGAATATTCGTCTGATTATCTTCGATATATAAAATCCGTTTAGGGGAATCGATGCGCAATACCTGGCGGTTTTGCTCAAACCGATGCACCGCCGTAAGCGTTTCCGAAAGCTGCTCGGGCATCGCCGTAGGCAAATCCAACCAAAACGCGGTGCCTGTATCGAGCTTGCTAGAAAAATCGATACTGCCGCCCATCATTTCGATCAGGCGCTGGGTAATCACCAAACCAACGCCACTACCCTCAACCTTAGTGTGGGCTGCGTTCAGGCGATTGAAGGGCTGAAACACCTCTGCCCTGAGCGCCTCGGGAATGCCCACGCCGGTATCTTCAACCACAATGCGCACTAGCCCCTCTTGCGGCTGCATCAGCGATACGCTTACTTTGCCTTGTGGCCGGTTGTATTTTATGGCATTGCTCATCAAATTAATCAGCGCTTGCTTCAGCCGTATATTGTCGGCAAAGACCAGCGTTTCTATGGGCGGGGGGCAGTGCAGTGTCAACCCGGCCGTTGCGACCAGGGGGCGAATCAATTGGAAACAATCCTCCAACACCCGGCTCACTGCCACCGGCTCCATTGACAGGCTCATCTTGCCCGCTTCAATCGTTGCGAGATCTAAGACCTCGTTAATTAGGTGCAACAGATGTTTACCCGCACTCCGGATTTCCGCCAGATGGCCCGTCTGCTCAGGACCGAGGTTATCGGATTCAAGCAGCTGCACGTAGCCCAAAATCGCATTCAGTGGCGTGCGCAATTCATGGCTCATATTAGAGAGAAAATCGGATTTTGCCTGGTTCGCCTTTTCCGCATCTACCTTGGCATTCATCAAGGCCATTTGGGTATTCTTAAGCTCAGTGATATCCATATTACTGCCGGAAACACGCACAGCTTTGCCAGCCTCGTTGTGGGTGGCCTGGGCTCGCGCTCGCACCCAGCGAGTGGAACCATCCTTAGAGCGTATTGGATATTCAAAATCCAAGGTTTTTTGGTTCAGGATGTGCTCGCGCAGCATCTGTTTAAAACCTTCGACATCGCGGGGCTTCATACGCTCTTGCCACTTGGCCAGACGCTGCCAGCCATCCCCCTGCACCTCGCCGGGCTCAAAACCAATATGAGCCCAGCAAACATCGGAGAATTCCACTTCATCCTTTTCGATATTCCAATCCCAAATACCGTCACGGGTACCGGCAATCGCTCTGGCGTAGTGCGACTCACTGGCACGCAAAGCTTGTTCAACCCGTTTTAATAAGGAAATATCATAGTTTACTCCCGCCACGTAGTCGGCCCAATTATCTTGCGTGCGGTAGGCGCGCGCATTGACTCTCACCCACACATAGCTGCCATCTTTGGTTAACAGGCGGTAACACAAATCAAGCACCGCTCCGTGTTTCAGCGTTTTAATTACCGCGCAGCGCAATGTGTCCCTTTCCTCTGGGTGGATAAATTCGAGCAGTAAAGCCGGTGAGGTGATTTTTTGGATATCCGCTTCATCGTAGCCAATGTCTCGCCAGAACGCGCCATACCAAAACATTTTGCTGGTAGTGAAGTCCCATTCCCAATATCCGTGACCGCTGCCGAGCATCGCCCGCTGATACCTCGAGATCTCCGCCCCGAGAAGCTTCCGCGCCACGCCGGCGGAATCCTCAGAATTCCAGATGACATCTAACATAATCTACCTCACAGCATTGTATTTCGATTGTATTTTATACAAACATACCGGTGGGAGCTTAAAAATTTATTACCGTATAATGTAACCGGTCGTCCACAAAATCGCTAGACAGAATCGGGGCCACATCGACTCGCTAGCCTTTATCCTAAATTAATCATTTGAATCTACTGCGGACGCCCAACGAACTGAAATTAAAGCGTTTTTTCAATTTTGCGGCTGCACCCGTAGAGTGACTACGACTTTGCCGCAAACGTTAAAAAATTCACTCTAATTTCAGCCCCTTGAGCGCCCTCGCTACTATCCAACTGATTAATTTAGGTTTATCGACGCGGACTTCACACTATTCACGGGGTATAGAGCAAAAATAAGGCAAAGAACCAGCGGGCAGCCGCCAACAACGACAGACCGCAGCCGTGGCAAACGGGCTGGATGGGGTCATTTTTTTGATGACTGGAAAGAGCTAAGTATACGAAGTGACTGGACGAGTGTGCGGCAGCGCAAGCGACCCACTGACCCGCCCAGCGGGATTAAATGGAAAAGGATGACCCGCAGCCACAGGTAGAGGAGGCGTTGGGGTTTTGCACGGTAAACTTCGCGCCCTGGAGACCTTCTTCATAATCGAGCTTGGCGCCAACAAGATAGGGGTAACTCATGGAATCGACAACCACGGCAACGCCGTCTTTTTCGATTTTCGCATCGTCATCTGCGCAGGTTTCGTCAAAGGCAAAGCCGTACTGAAAGCCGGAACAGCCCCCCCCAGTGACGAAAACCCGCAACTTGAGGTCGCTGTTACCCTCTTCTTCTATTAAGCTTTTCACTTTGGCCAGAGCGTTTTCAGTTACTTGTATTGGCTCTGGCACAAACACGCTTGCACTACTCATCTAAGACCTCAGAGCAAATTAGTCAATGTCAGCTTTGATTATGAGAGCAAAGACTAAGTGTCGTCAACCTTTGACCGCCTTAGCCGCTGAAACCGGGTGACTGTTTGCGGACTGCTGCTCGGATTGCGCCTTTTTAAAGTCTTTGACTTCGGCATCTTCTATATGCACCAAATTGCCGTTGACTTCCGCGCCTTTGACCATTTCAATGACTTTATAGTTAACATTGCCATTGACCACTGCCTGTGAAGCCAACTGCAACAACTTGCTCGAAAAAACATCACCATGAACCTTGCCGTTAATGATGACCTCAGGCGCACTCACCTCACCAAACACCTCCCCGTGCTCTTGAATTCTTATTGTTGCGTCGGCATCATCTTCCGCACAAATGCTGCCCGTAACCTTACCCTGGATATCTAATACCCCCCCGAACTTAATATTGCCTTCTATTTCCAAAGCGCGATCAAACAATGTATGACCACCAGCGGCAAAAACACCTTCTTTCTTTTTTGAACCTAGCATTAATTACGACTCCTCGACTAGCCAACCAAATCTTTTTTCAATTGTTACCGCCTGCTTCCCTATAGAGCGCGCAACAAGTTCAATAGCTTCCGGTTCAAACCCTGCCGGAAGCGTTAATTTTCCCTGAATTGTTTGAAAGTATTTAAAACGCAACTTGATGATATCTTGGGTCACGTCGCTGGATACCTCCTTCAGTTTAAAAGTAATAGGTGTTTCATCTTGCTTTCCTATTATGGTGAACTTTAATGTCCCCTGCAGTAGTTTATGCCTTGTGGCTAATTGTTGCAGAACTATTTTATAGCTATAGACACGTGGCGTTTCTGTGTCTACAACCTCTACAGTACCAAAATTTAAGCCACGCTTATTTCCCGTAGGCGCCATGAGGTTGCGATAGAAACTATTTTCTTCTTTTAAGCTCGCCAAATTTTCTTTTAACGTGATAACTTCTTGCCGAACATCTTCGCTCGCTTGCTGATCAACCAATGCACCCATTTTTAAATTGGCAATTTGTTGTTCGAGTTCCTCCCTGCCTTGTTTGACTTTTTCGAGCTCTTCAGAAATTCCTTCAACATCGGAAAGCACCTCTTTTTGCTGAGCAGCGCCGGTAGTGTATCCATAGTAAAAGCTAGCAACTATGGCAACAACAAAGCCAGCAGCAATAAGACCGCGTTTTAAATTCTTTTTGAGCGGGTTGTATTCAACAATTTTTAACGGGCGCAGTTTAGCGTCTTTAACTAATGCCATTGCCAATCCTAAGGAAGATGTGCCAGGGACGATAAACCGAGAGTTTCTGGTAAATCGTGCATAATATTCATATTTTGAATTCCCTGGCCAGAAGCGCCTTTGGTTAAATTATCGATAGTCGACAAGATCACAGCAGTGCCTCGCTGCTGCGGTTCGCTCACAGCGATGCGGCAAAGATTGGTGGTTTTTACCATTCGCGTTGCGGGGTAGTTGCCTGCAGGCAACACTTCGACAAAGGCCTCGTCGGCATAGCGCCGTTCATAAACCCCCTGCAAATCTATCCCTTGGCTGAGTAGTTTTGCATAAAGAGTCGCGTGCATACCACGCGCAAAAGGCAACAGATGGGGTACAAAGGTTAAGTTAATAGCGGCATTTTTTACTTGCTGTATTTCGCGCAGCGCTTGTTCAATTTCGGGGAGATGCCGATGGCCATCAACACCGTAGGCTTTAAAGCTGCCGTCGAGCTCTGACAATAGCAGCTCGACTTTTGCCTGTTTCCCGGCCCCACTCACGCCGGAAACCGCGCTGGCTATCAAACTTTCGGTATCGATTAAGCCCTGTTCCAACAATGGCATAAAGCCCAGCAAAATCGATGTCGGATAACAACCGGGACAAGCCACTAACTTGGCGTTGCGAATCTGTTCGCGATTGAATTCTGGCAGGCCGTAAACTGCGGTATCCACCAGGGCCGGGCAACTATGGCGCTGCCCGTACCATTTTTCCCACAGTCCAATATCTTTGATGCGAAAATCCGCCGAAAGGTCGATAACGCGCGCACCGCCCTGGATTATTTCCGACATCATGGATTGCGCAACACCGTGGGGGGTTGCAAAAAATACCACATCGCATTCTTGTAATTGTTTTGCATCGGGCACGCTGTATTGTTTGTCGTAGTGCCCTTTTAAATTAGGAAATAAATCGTATACGTAGCGCCCAGATTCAGATCGCGAAGTAATGACTTCTAACGTCGCCTTTGGGTGCGCAGCGAGAATGGTTAACAATTCTTGGCCTGTATACCCTGTACCACCAACAATGCCTACTCGGATCAATGATTCACCTCACTTAAGCCGGGTTAATAAATACTTTGACGCCTAGTCTACACCCACTTCACCGTAAAACTTGATAGAAAATATGATCAAGTGTTGATCATATTGCTGTCAAAGCACAAAGATAATTTTTTATTGTGCAGCAGCTGTATACCCCTTGTCTAATAAGCGTTAATTTACAAAGTTGGCCCGATTATTGAGTTAAAACTCGATTGACAACCGATGGTCGCCATTTTTACGTATTTAATGAAAAAAACGTTTTAGCGGTGAGCAATTAACAAACTTCAACACACCTATAATAACCAAGTCAGCTATTTTTCGTCCAATCCAGGGCCCTATCAATGATTCTCCGAAAATTTGTCCGCACAGTGAGCCTTCAGGCAGACAACTTTCGCCACTCCCTCGCGTATATCGATGCCTTACCCCAGTTAACCATTCTCGGCGCGGTGGTGGGCTTGTGCACCGGAGCCATTATTATCTTATTCAGATTCTGCATTATTGCCCCGCTCAGTTTTTTACCTGAACACGCAGACAATTTTGAAGCCCTAACGGTGACGACACGCATCGCGCTTATTTTTGTTGGCGCAATCGCGTTAATTATTACTTTGCAATTATTTGATAAAAATCATTGGGAAACTAGCGTTGCCCATGTATTAGACAGACTGCACAGCCACCAGGGCAAACTCCCCGGCAAAAATTGGCTACTGCAATTTCTCGGTGCAACCATCGCCCTGATTACCGGTCATTCGGTGGGACGCGAGGGACCAGCAGTACATCTCGGAGCCACTGCGGCAAGTAAACTCGGTCAGTGGCTGCGCCTGCCACACAACAGCCTGCACACGCTAATTGGCTGCGGCGTCGCCGCCGCTATCTCAGCCGCATTCGACACTCCAATGGCCGGAGTGATCTTCGCACTGGAAGTCCTGCTGCTAGAATATTCAATCGTGGGTTTTGTGCCAATTATTATGGCTTCGGTTATCGGTGCAGTGATGAGCCAAGCCACCTTCGGCACTGAAACCAGCTTTATGCACTCGCAAAGCGATATCAACAGCCTGGCAGAGTTGCCGTACATGATAGTGGTGGGTTTGGTGATTGCCTTGTTCGCCAGCACCTTAATAAAACTCAATCTGCACGCTATGAAATTTAGCCGCTATGCAATTACCTGGCGAATTCTCGCGGCCGCCGCGCTCACTGCCTTGGTGGCAACCGAAATACCGGAAGTTATGGGCCTGGGTTACGACACCGCGCAAAAAGCGATCAATGGTGAACTGGGCTTCGACAATCTCATCTTCATTGCGCTTGGCAAACTGCTGCTCACACCCATCATAATTGGCCTTGGTATCCCCGGGGGAATTATTGGTCCATTGCTGGTGGGTGGTGCCTGCTTGGGCGGCGCAATGGGCGTAATCGCAACGCTCGCCTACCCCGACTTGGTGATTCATCTCGAAATCTACGTGATTCTGGGCATGGTAGGTATGATGGCAGCCACCCTCAATGCACCGCTCGCCGCACTGGTGGCGGTGTTGGAATTGAGCTACAACTCCCATATGATCTTTCCCGCTATGCTGGTAATTGTGATTAGCTGCGTGTGCACGCGGCATCTATTTAAACTAGAAGGTATCTTCATAGAACAGCTGAAACTTAAGGGCAAATCACTTAAGCAGAGCCCAGCGGAGCGCGCGCTAGGAAAAGCGGGGGTGCGCAGCATAATGGATACGCAATTTTGTTGTACCCCTGCGATAATCGACTACGAGCAGGCAAAAACCTTATTGTCGTCCAACCCTAACTGGATAGTCATTGAACATGAGAATCACAAAACGGCGCTGCGCGCGGCGGGTCTCGCCGTCTACCTAGAAAGTGCCAGCGAAGAGGTACTGAGCCTGGAAAAAGAGATCGACCTTGAAGATATCCCCGGCAAACGCAGCGCAATGTTACCTATTCACGAAAACGCTACACTAAAAGAAGCACTGCAAGCTTTTGCGAATACCGGCACCAACACCTTGTATGTCGCCAGGAATCCTTTACCCTTGCACAGCAGTGTCGAGGGCATTGTTTTGCGAAGCTCTATTGAAAATTACTATCAACCAGAGGAGTTTAAACATCATGCTGTGGATTAAAGCACTGCACATTATAAGCGTGATTTGTTGGTTTGCTGTTTTATTTTACCTACCGCGCCTGTTCGTGTACCACGCAATGACCGACAACGAGACTCTGCGTAAACAATTCGAGATAATGGAGCGCCGGCTCTACAAAGCGATCGGCATGCCGGCCATGATCGCCACCATTTTTTTTGGTTTTGGCCTTATCCACTTTAACTGGGCCTACCTGCAAACCGCCACTTGGTTCTGGATAAAAATGGTGATCATGATTATGTTAATTGGTTATCACCATGTGTGTGGCGCGTATATTAAAAAATTCGCTAAAAATGAAATGAACAAAAGCCACAAGTTCTTCCGCTGGTTTAATGAGTTCCCCACTATCGTACTTTTGGTTGTGGTAATAATGGCCGTGACTAAAATGCCTGCCTAAAATTCATAAAGTGTGACATTGTTTTCAATGTCACCAGAACAGCGTCAGCTGGCCGTATTGTTCTCACAATTTTATGCGCGCATACTGGGCGTTTTCGCACCGAGACGCGCTTTCTGAAACTTACAGGATCGAAAAATCAGATAAATGAAAAAAATCACATTGCAAGGGGGCAACCCGCCCGTCATTCTGGCTTTTGGCGCATTGGACCCATCCGGTTGCGGTGGTATTCAAGCCGATATAGAAACCTCTGCGAGTCTGGGATGTCACTGTGCGCCGGTGGTCACTGCACTGTGCATGGAAGGTGGCATTAGCAGCGCAGAAACCTTTGCGGTAGAGTCGGCAGTGATCATAGAACAAGCCCGTTCAATTCTTGAGGGGATGAATGTATCGGCCATTAAAGTAGGCTTTCTCGGCTCGAACCACAATATAGAGGCAGTGCACACCATTTTACGGGATTTTTGCGATATTCCCGTGGTTTCCCACCCGGCACTGAGCCTGTGGGACAGTGAAGATTGCGAGCAACAAAACTTTAGCAATGTGTTCTCCGAACTCATTTTGCCAGATACCAGAATTGCCAACTTCTCGCTATTTGAAGCTCGCCAAATTAGCCGCGAAGCGGACACACTCAATGCAGTGGCACAGGCCATTATGTCCGTTGGCCCGGGTTTGGCCTTAATTACGGGTACCGGTCAAGAAACCCACGCGTTTCAAAATAGTTTGTACAGCGAATCTGGCCTGCTAAAAAACTACCATTGGTCGCAAGAACCGCTGAGTTGCCACGGCAGCAGCAGTACCCTTGCCACCAGTCAAGCGGCATATTTGGCCCACGGCAGCGACGAAATTTCCGCCATCGAACAAGCCCTCAACTTTACCTGGCGCGCGGTGAGCGCGTCTCGGGAATTGGGTTTTGGCAAGCGCACCCCGCACCGTTTTTTCTGGGCCGATAAAAACATCGAAACCCCCAGCGACTTGCCGGTGTCACCAAAGAACCATTAACTCGTTACTTTTTATTCCAAGAGTGTATTTATGCCTGAAATTAGCCCTTTCGAACAAGCAAAGCAATTTATTCCAGGTGGCGTTAACTCTCCAGTACGCGCGTTTAAAGCCGTGGGTGGAGAGCCCTTATTTATAGAAAAAGCCAAAGGCGCCTATTTATTCGACATCGACGGCAAGCAGTACGTTGACTATGTACTTTCTTGGGGGCCGATGATTCTCGGCCACGCCGACGACGACGTTTTACAGGCAGTGCGAGAAAAAATTGTTAATGGATTAAGTTTTGGCGCTCCCACAGAAATAGAAACCGAACTCGCGCAGCTAGTGTGCAGTTTGATGCCAGGTATGGACAAAATCAGGTTTGTCAGTTCGGGTACCGAAGCCACGATGAGTGCTATCCGCCTGGCCCGGGGTTTTACCGGACGCGACAAAATCGTTAAATTTGAAGGCTGCTACCACGGCCACTCCGACTCTTTGTTAATCAAAGCCGGCAGTGGCGCACTCACCTTTGGCGTACCGAGTTCTCCCGGGGTGCCCGCCTGCTTGGCAGAGCACACCATCACACTGCAATACAACAATCCCGAACAAGTAAAAGAAGTCTTCAGCCGCATAGGTGACGAGGTGGCTTGCATCATCGTTGAACCCGTAGCGGGCAATATGAATTGCATCCCACCGGTGGAGGGTTTCCTAGAGAGCTTGCGCAGTGTTTGCGATCAACACGCTTCCGTTTTAATTTTCGACGAGGTCATGACCGGCTTTCGCTTCGGCATTGCCGGAGCTCAGAGTTTTTACGGTGTGCAACCAGACATTACCACCTTGGGAAAAGTCATTGGCGGCGGAATGCCGGTGGGTGCCTTTGGTGGGCGAGACGACATTATGCAGAGTATAGCCCCCGTAGGGCCGGTGTATCAGGCGGGTACTTTGTCTGGCAACCCTGTAGCCATGGCCGCTGGCCTAGCGACACTGAAAAAAATTCAGAGCAGCAATCTTTACACTGAATTATTTGCCAAAACCTCCGAGCTGGCTAATGCGATGCAAACCCTGGCCAAGGAAGCGGGTGTTCCCTTAACCACTAATCACGCCGGCAGTATGTGGGGAGTCTTTTTTAGCGAGGAAAGCAAAATAACCAACTATGAGCAAGTGATGGCTTGTAACATTGAGCGATTCAATCAATTCTTTCACGGCATGTTAAAACGTGGCGTTTACCTTGCTCCGGCCTCCTATGAAGCGGCATTTATGTCCATTGCCCACAGCAAACAGGATTTAGACCACACCCTGCAAGCCGCAAAAGACACCTTCTCTGAGCTTAGCGCTGGCTAAAAAGCAAACCCAACGGACACGCGAAAAAAAACCGGGCACAAGGCCCGGTTTTTTTTCGCGCCGTAGCGACGACTACTCAATGATTTTTGCAACCACGCCGGCACCAACTGTGCGGCCACCTTCGCGAATCGCAAAACGCAAACCGTCTTCCATCGCCACCGGGCAAATCAAGGTCACAGTCATTTGCACATTATCTCCTGGCATCACCATCTCAACGCCTTCT
>JAHQVY010000120.1 GCA_019634095.1 Cellvibrionaceae bacterium | reverse complement strand
TATGGGCATAAAAAAAGGCACAATTAGTGAGCTTGTGCACTGTACTAACGGGCAAGCTAGAACCGATGCCCAGCGTTTCAAACCTGCTGTTAACTTGATGCCTAAAGGTCCTCACTTACACGCATTCTGGTCACAAATGCAACAGGCACTGCTCTTTCTTTCACCAATTGACTAGCAAAAAGCGATTAACCGAAATAATTTGCTGCGCTGCGCCACGCTCAACCGTTTGCCAGCAAAAGCCTTGTAGGTCACCTTGCGCCACAGCAAACGTTGCAAAAGTTTGCCTCGCGTGGCAAAGCTCTGCTGATGGTGGCAAAGCCCTGCTGATAAAGCAGAGCTTCACACCCTAGCCGATGCGTTCCTGTCTCGACCACAAACGCCGGCTAAAAACGCGACAGCGATGCGCTCGGCTTGCGCTTTTTCAGTCACTAGACGCATCCAGCCAACTGTAGTACCCGTAAATACTAACAAGCCAACTTTCAACCAGGTGTAAACATCGAAGCCGAAAAACCCATTGCCGCGCCGCGCTGGAAAATAAGCCCACCGCTCAATGGCGTTCGCAAAACCGTGCTATCGTGATAAAAAGATGACAACTTTGCAATGAAAAACGGATAAAAGCCAATAATAATAGTCATTCAGTTCGACGACAGCTTTAAACATGGTTAACAACCCGCGCACGCCAAGGCGCTAAAAACCCAACAAAGGTAGTACACATGTTAATTTTACCCTCATCAGTGCGCAATAACCTTAAGGATAACGATGTCACGCCGGAAAGCTTGTTTTATTCGCGGCGAAAATTCATAAAAAGCGCAGGTTTACTGGGGTCTGCTCTTATCTATAGCCGCAATAGCTATAGCTCGCAAGCTAACAGCGCAAAATTCGCCAACCTTGCGCAAACTCATAATATTAAGGAAGAATTAACCCCTTTCCACGACGTGACTCACTACAACAACTTCTATGAATTGGGCACCGGCAAAGCGGACCCAGCAGCCAATGCTCGCGCATTGCAGACATCGCCTTGGAGTATAGAAGTTACCGGGCACTGCAACAAACCGGGAAAGCTAATTCTTGAAGATATTCTTAAGCCACACACCTACGAAGAAAGGATATACCGCTTTCGCTGCGTTGAAGCCTGGTCTATGGTTATTCCTTGGGCGGGTTTTCCGCTGTCTAGTTTACTGAAGCGTTTCGAGCCCACAAGCAAAGCAAAATACGTGGCTTTTGAGACCATTTACGACAAGAAAAACCCCCTACCTGGGCAAAAGCGACCCACCATTCGCTGGCCCTACCGCGAGGGCTTGCGCATCGACGAAGCCATGCACCCACTGACCTTCATGGCAACTGGCATTTATGGCAAACCGCTTCTCAATCAAAATGGCGCGCCACTGCGCTTGGTAGTCCCCTGGAAATACGGCTTTAAGAGTATTAAATCGATTGTCAAAATTTCCTTTACCGAAAAACAGCCCCCTACTAGCTGGAATACTTTGGCATCGAGAGAATACGGCTTCTACTCCAATGTCAATCCCGAGGTGAGCCATCCCCGCTGGAGCCAGGCGAGGGAGCGACGCATCGGCGAGTTGTTTAAGCGCAAAACCTTGATGTTTAACGGCTATGAAGAGCAGGTAGCGTCACTTTACAGCGGCATGAACCTGAAAAAATACTATTAGTATGAATCGCACCGTTACCCGCCGTCACTATAAAAAAGCTGCTGTATTCGGACTGCTTTCGCTGCCTGCAGCGCTGCTTCTGTACGCCTTACTAGCACAGTCGCTGGGCACGAACCCGGTGGAAAAACTCACCCATGAAACCGGAAAATGGGCTTTGATATGCCTCTGCCTCAGCTTGGCTGCAACACCGTTAAGGCAGTTGCTAAGATGGGTATGGCTAATGCAATACCGACGCATGCTCGGGCTATTCGCCTTTTTTTACGCCTGCTTGCACTTGGCGGTTTACTGGGTATTCGATCAATCACTGTCTTTTATTTATCTGTGGGACGATATCAAAGACCGGCCCTATATCACTATGGGATTTAGCGCATGGCTCATTTTGTTACCCCTAGCGATAACGTCGACGCTTGCTTGGCGCAAGCGTTTAGGTAAAAACTGGCTACGCTTGCACCGCCTGAGTTATGCCGCCGTATTAATCGCACTGCTCCACTATATTTGGTTAATACGTGCCGATTACAGCGAGGTATATCCTTTCGCCATTGCCATTGCTGTCCTGCTGGGGCATCGCCTGGTAAAGCAGCTGCAACATCGGCTTTACCGCCCTACACAAAAAGCTTGATCAATCAAAAGGGTTGCGCAGCACGATGGTTTCTACCCGATCGGGCCCGGTGGAAATCACATCGCAGGGAATACCCACTAAGGCTTCAAGCCTGCGAATGTAGTTCACCGCATTTTCTGGCAATCCTTCCATGGACTGCACCCCACAAGTCGATTCTTTCCAGCCTGGCATCACCTCATAAACCGGCTCAGCCTTATTCCAACCCTCAAAATCGAAGGGTATGCCAAGGGGCTCGCCCGCTGAGTTTTTGTATGCGACACAAATTTTAACCTCATCCAAGCCATCGAGCACATCCAACTTCGTAAGACACATACCACTCATGCTGTTTATACGCACTGCGTGTTTTACCGCCACCGAGTCAAACCAACCGGTGCGGCGTTTGCGCCCGGTGGTGGCACCAAACTCATTGCCAACCTTACCTAAACGCTGGCCTACATCGCAATCTAATTCGGTGGGAAAAGGGCCGGAGCCCACCCGAGTGGTGTAAGCTTTGGTGATACCGAGTACGTAATCGAGATGCAGCGGACCAAAGCCCGAGCCGCTAGCAGCGGCACCGGCAGTGGTATTTGAAGAAGTGACAAAGGGATAAGTACCGTGATCGATATCGAGCAAGGAGCCCTGAGCGCCCTCAAACAAGATGGGCTGCTGTTCGCAGCGCGCAGCGTGCAGCACATCGGTAACATCACTCATTAAGGGCAGCAAATCTTCGGCAATCTCCAGCGTTTGGTCAAGAGTTCGCCGATAATCAATGGGCTCGACACCGTAGTATTGCGCCAGTGAGAAATTGTGGTATTCCATCACCTCTTGCAGCTTGCTGGCAAAATGCGTCGGATTTCTCACATCTCCCAAGCGCAAGCCGCGGCGAGACACTTTGTCCTCATAGGCGGGACCGATGCCGCGGCCCGTGGTGCCAATTTTCGCGGCGCCGCGTTTTAGTTCTCGCGCCTTATCGAGGGCAACATGATATGGCAAAATGAGTGGGCATGCGGGGGAGAGTTTTAAGCGTTCTCTTACGGGCACCCCCTGAGCTTCAAGACCGTGAATCTCCTTCATTAAGGCATCGCAAGCCAACACCACCCCATTGCCAATAAAGCAGGTCACTTCATGGCGCAAAATACCTGATGGAATAAGGTGAAGTACGGTTTTTTTACCGTCGATCACTAAGGTGTGGCCAGCATTGTGCCCCCCTTGAAATCTCACTACATGACTCACTTGTTCTGTCAATAGGTCGACAATTTTTCCCTTGCCCTCATCGCCCCATTGAGTACCCAAAACTACAACGTTTCTGCCCATTTTTTTACTCTTGAATATGCTTACTTGGAATGGGTTGAACCGCAAACTCACCGTCGCGCTCAACCAAGATACGGTCGCAAACCTGATAGTCCAGCGCCTTTGTTTGGCCATCAAGACCACCAACCACCCGCTCGCCGTCCAGTCTCAAGGCTTGAATTTTTCGCCATTGCTCGGGGTTATTACTCATCGGCGCGAAAATACCGCGCTTGGTCATCACAGGCGGCTGAACAATCCGCGCTACCGCGCTTAAATCAATATTAAATCCCGTAGCTGGCCGGGCATTGCCGAAAGCCCGGCCCACCTCGTCATAGCGACCACCATTAGCGATGGCCTCGCCAACACCGGGAGAGAACGCGCCAAAAACCAAGCCGGTATGGTAGTGGTACCCCCGCAGTTCACTTAAATCAAAATACAGTTGCACTTCCGGATAGCGCCTAACCACCACAGCGGCCAACTCATCTATCTGTTGCAAGGCGGCTTCAATAGCGGCCGGCGCGCCGCGATAAACCTGTCGCGCAGTGTCGAGCACGGCTCTTCCACCGGAGAGTTTCGGCAACTGCAGCAGCCAATTGCGAATCGTTGTATCGTCCACCGTTTGCTCTAGCCAACGGCCCAGCTCCGTGGCAGATTTTGCCTGCAGCAACTCAAAGCAGGCCTGCTCTTGGTCAGCACTAAAACCGGCCTCGGCAACAATCGCTCGGTAAACGGACACATGCCCCAGATCTAAATAAATTTTTTCTAAGCCCGCAGCGCGCAGGGATTCCACCAGTAAACTGATCACCTCGATATCGGCTTGGATACTCGACACGCCGAACAACTCTACGCCAAGTTGCACCGGAGCACGTGAACCGAGCAAACTCTTGGAGCGCGTATGCAGCACATGGCCGGCGTAGCACAGACGATTCACACCTTTACGATGCATGCTGTGAGCATCCATCCGCGCAGCCTGGGGAGTTATATCCGCCCGGATACCCATGGTTTTTCCAGAGATTTGATCGGTAATTTTGAAGGTGCCCAGTTCCACATCGCTGCCCGCGCCGGTGAACAGGGAATCGGTGAATTCCACCAGCGGTGGTATAACATAGTCGTAACCCCAGCCCTGAAAAACATCCACCAGCTGTCGCCGCAGGGCCTCCAGAGCCATTGCTTCATTGGGTAGCATGTCTTCAATGCCATCGGGAAGTAGCCAGCGATCCACTTTATTCATCCGATCTCTCACAAGATTATTTAACTGTTCGAAATTAACAACAGGCACGCCAAGCCCAACAACATGCTAATCAAGCCCATTACCCGCAGCTGCTCACTGCTGACAGCGGCGAGAGTCTCGACCAATTTTCGCCATTTTTTTGGGTACAGAAAGGGGATCATACCTTCGATTATTAAAACCAGACATAGCGCGTTAGCAATGTTTTCCCACATACATTCGGGGTCCGATTGTTTGGCATATCACCGCAGGGCGCGGCTTTGAACCCCACAAACACAGAGGTTTGACGCTCTCGACAATGTGGTTGCAAGCCTTTTTGGGGCGGCGATACGCTGAGAGCGCTTACAGCGATAACTAATGGGCCGCAAGGTGGCACTCGAAACAAAAAAAAGCCGGCTTAGTTAAAGCCGGCTCGATTATTTTAACATGATACTGCAGCCCTTGAAGCCACTAATTTGTGGTTAGCGCTCACCGCTGGAATTGTTTAGGTAGCGGAAGAAATCACTATTGGGGTCGACCACTAGCAGGTCTTGCTTGTCTTTGAAGGAGCTGCGATAGGCATTTAGGCTGCGTACAAAAGCGTAGAACTCAGGATCTTTGTTGTAGGCTTGCGAATAAATCGCTGCCGCTAACGCATCACCTTCACCGCGCAGCAGCTCCGAATCGCGGTATGCCTGCGCCTGGAGAATGGTGCGTTGGCGATCGGCATCGGCGCGGATAATCTCTGCCTGTTCCTTGCCCTTGGAGCGATGCTCTCTGGCCTCACGCTCCCGCTCTGCAGCCATCCGGCTGAAAACCGGGCCGCTAACCTCGGTGGGCAAATCAATTTTTTTCACCCGCACATCGACCACTTCGATACCGAGTGACGTTTGCGTAAAATTATTCAGCTGATTGGTAAGGTCGACCATTAATTGATCGCGCTCTCCACTCACCACCTCTTGCAGAGTACGCTGAGCAAACTGGTTGCGCAAACCCTCGTTGATGCGTTGAGCTAGCAAACGCTCGGCACGGTTTTCTTCACCATTGGTTGCGGTGTAGTATTCGCCGACATCGATTATGCGCCACTTCGCGAATGAATCGACCATCATGCTCTTTTTCTCAACCGTGAGGAAGCGCTCAGCGCGAGCATCGAGGGTTAGCACACGACCGTCAAACTTCCTTACCTCGTGGATAATCGGCGCCTTAATGTGCAGACCCGGCGCCAAATCGGCGTTGGATAAACGACCAAATTTAAGCAACACACCGCGCTCAAACTCGTTAACAATGAACAGTGAGTTAGAAGCAATCAAAGCGACAACAATCACTGCCAGCGAAAAAATAAAGGTTTTTGTCGACATTACCTGCCACTCCTCCTGCCGGTTAGAGAACTGCTATCCCGCCGCCGACTCTCTTCAATAAGGCTGCTCAGCCGATCTAAATCTGTCGGCGTCAAGGTGGCGCCGCTGGAACTGCTGCTGGTGGTGCGCGGACCTGCTCCGCTGCCAATAAGCTTGTCGAGGGGCAGGTAGAGCATATTGTTACCACCTTCAACATCTACTAAGGCTTTGTTGGAGTTGGACAGCACCTCCTGTATGGCATCCAAGTAAAGCCGCTGACGGGTTACTTGGGGGGCTTTGCTGTATTCACTAAGTAGTAACTCGAAACGCTTCGCTTCACCCTCGGCCTCGGCAATCACTTGCTCTTTGTAGGCATTGGCCTCTTCGATGACGCGCTGGGCGGCACCACGCGCTTCTGGAATAATACCGTTGGCATAGGCTTGGGCCTGGTTTTTATAGCGCTCCTCATCTTCTCGGGCTTTAATCACGTCATCAAAGGCGTCTTGCACTTCGCGTGGCGGGTTGGAGTCTTCGATGTTCACGGTATCGATACGAATACCGGTTTCGTAGTTATCGAGGTAAGTTTGCAAACGCTCGCGCACCTCAATGGCTACCCGCTCCCGGCCTTGGGTGAGCACATCGTGCATCAATGTCGACCCGGCAACATGGCGCAAGGCACTGTTCGTGGCCTGGCGCAAGCTACCTTCCGGATCGCGAACCCGAAGCACAAAATTTTGCGCATCGGCAATGGCATATTGAACCGAAAGTTTAATGTCAACGATATTTAAGTCTTTGGTGAGCATTTGTTCGGTGGTGTCCCATAGGCGAACCTTGGTGACGTTGACCGATTCCACCTTATCGATTAGCGGCGGATTCCAGCGGATGCCAGGATTCAAGGTAGTGTGGTAGTTACCCAGACGCAGCACGACCACCCGCTCTTGCTCATTGACGATGCCAACACCGGCGATAACATATAGCGCCAAGCCAATCACCAGAACGATGGTAAATACCGGGCCGGTAAAACCGCCACCCTTGCTATTGTTGCCGGAGTTTCCGCCACCGCCACCGAAGAGGCCAGCCAGCCTTTTCTGCAGATTCTTTATTGCTTCGTCTAGATCGGGCGGGCCATCGTTGTTGCCGCGGTTGCCGCCACCCCAAGGGTCTTTCCCATTGCCACCCGGTTCATTCCAGGCCATAGAAGTTCTCCGATTCTAATAATCAATTTTACAGAGGAGAGATATGAAGGCGATTAAGATTAATTCAACCTGCAATCAACCAGCGAGCTGGCCGAACACCCGATCGTTTTCATCGCCGCAAGCGAGGTCTTCAAAACGAAGACCCTCTGCTGACAATAGCCGAATCAAATCGGCTTCAGAAATCTTCACGCTCAAATCGCAACTGCCGTCGTTATTGTACACCTCTTGTTGCACTGCATTGTGATGATACAGGCTAGAGCGCAAACTGCCCATTGCAGGAGAAAGTACCAGTGTACCCTTAAATAAATCATCGCTTAACAATTCACCTAAGGTGTTAACAAGCAGGTCGATGCCTTCTTGTTGTTGTGCAGAGAGCCAAACAGCAGTCGCTAGGCCTTTATCGTCACGATCCACGCGCACCGCGCGATCATTCAATAAATCGACTTTGTTGAAGACTAGCAGCTGAGGCAACTCATGGGCACCTATTTCTTCGAGCACTAAATTAACTTGTTCGATATTGCGTGTACGTTCATCGTCGGCACAATCCACTACGTGAATTAACAAATCCGCATTGGCGGCCTCTTCGAGCGTAGCGCGAAACGCCTCTACCAAACGATGAGGCAAATTACTGATAAAGCCCACGGTATCCGCCAACACAGCGGCACCCACCTGGGGCAATTCGACACGTCGCATTGTCGGGTCGAGCGTGGCAAACAGTTGATCTTCTGCGAATACGCCAGCCTGGGTTATCGCATTGAAAAGGGTAGACTTACCGGCGTTGGTATAGCCCACCAAAGAAATTGTCGGCAATTCGGCGCGGCTGCGCGCGCGCCGGCCCTGCGCACGCTGTTTACGGACTTTATCCAAGCGCTTGCCGATGTTTTTTATGCGCCCGCGCAACAGGCGACGATCGGTTTCGAGCTGGGTCTCACCGGGACCACGCAGGCCGATACCTCCCTTTTGACGCTCCAAGTGCGTCCAACCGCGAATGAGACGGGTGGACATGTGCTGCAATTGAGCCAGCTCCACTTGCAGCTTGCCCTCATGAGTGCGTGCCCGCTGGGCAAAAATGTCCAAAATTAAGCCAGTGCGATCCAACACGCGACACTCGAGTACCTTTTCGAGGTTGCGCTCTTGGCTAGGGGACAGCTCATGATTGAAGATAACCAGTTCAGCTTGGTGCTGCTTGACGAGTGACACCAGTTCATCCACTTTACCGGTGCCGATAAAGTATTTGGCGTTTGGCACCGACCGGTGCCCAGTTACCATTGCAATCGGGTCACCACCAGCAGATAGTACCAGCTCTTCAAATTCTCTGGGATCATCAATGGCCGTTGACTGATCGAGATTTAGGTGAACCAGCACTGCCAGCTCACCCACTTCGGGCCTATCAAAAAACAAAAAAGTCTCCGCTGAAACAAAAAACTGTTAAGACCTTGATTTTGTCTAGGACAGGATAGGAAAGCAACATTGCAGTTGCAAAAAGTGCCGAATTATTGAGGAACAACGGCATTAGGCTCCGGCATCCATTTCCTCAACACCCTCTGCATTAAGCATGGGAACGCGAACTGGACGCGAGGGGACGACGGTGGATATCGCATGCTTGTACACCATTTGACTCACAGTGTTTTTTAGGAGTACGACAAACTGATCGAAGGACTCTACTTGACCTTGTAATTTAATTCCGTTTACCAAGTAAATAGAGACGGGGATGCGTTCCTTTCTCAGAACGTTAAGGTAAGGGTCTTGTAAGCTATGCCCTTTTGACATGTTTTTTCTCCTTATTAATGAGAGTAGTTAAGTGCCCACCACGACACCGCAAAACAAAAAACGGTGCATTTAATAAAGCCGATATGACTTCGGGAGGCGTAAGTTGGTTTACAAGCGTATTTAAAGACACGCACATTATATTGTTCTTTTAGGTAAAAAGTTCAAGGCATCATTCACAATTTGGCTTGAATCAAGCGCCTTGCCCTCGGCATCATGCGGCGAAAGCGCTTTTACTTGCGGCCAAGAGCGCAACCAAGTGAGTTGCCGCTTGGCCAATTGCCGAGTAGCCTCAATTCCTCTTTGCTTCATCTCAGGATAGCTCAGTTCACCGTTGAGGTAAGCCCAAACCTGCCGATAACCTGCCGCCCTCAGCGCCGGCAGCCCGCTGTGTAAATCCCCTCTTCGATGGAGGGCTCTCACCTCATCCACCAAACCCTGCGCTAACATATGCTCAAAACGTTGCTCGATCCGCCGATGCAGCCAAGCCCGCTGTTGCGGTATCAGGGCAATTTGCACCCAGTCAAATTGGTTTAGCAATCCCGGTGACTTCGATTTTCGCAGTGCCGACATAGTTTTGCCCGATAGCCGATAGACCTCTAAACCGCGCCCAATGCGCTGCGAATGATTAGGATGCAGTGTCACTGCGTATTCCGGATCGATCGCCATTAACTTATGATGCATCGCCGGCCAGCCCTCGGACCGCGCCTCGGCTTCGATTTGCCTTCGCGTTAGGGGATCGGTAGCGGGCATATCCGATAGCCCCTCCAGCAGCGCTTTGAAATACAGCATGGTACCGCCAACAAACAAGGGAATTCTCCCCCGCTGAACCACTTTTTGCACAAGCTCTGTGGCTTCGCGAATAAAGTCCGCCACGGAATACACACTGCCTGGGTCACACAAATCAATCAAGTGATGAGGTACTTTGGCGCGCGCTTCCGCACTGGGCTTCGCCGCGCCAATATCCAGCCCCTTAAACACCGCCGCGGAATCAACACTGATAATCTCTGTCGCCAGCTCCCCGGCAAGAGCCATACCCAAGTCCGATTTGCCGCTGGCGGTCGGCCCCAAAACCGCCACGGCTAATGGCTTTTCAGACAAGCTACTGACCCCGCATAAACAGTTTATCCAGCTCTTGCAGCGACATCTGCGACCAAGTAGGCCTGCCATGATTACACTGACCAGCGCGCTCCGTTGCTTCCATATCGCGCAACAAAGCGTTCATCTCCGGCAGGGTTAAGCGGCGATTCGCGCGCACCGAACCATGGCAGGCCATAGTGGAAATAATTTGATTGATATTATTTTCAATCCGGCTACTGGTGCCGTATTCAATTAAATCTGACAGCACATCTCGCACCAAGTTTTCAACATTGGCACCTTGTAAAATTGCCGGTAATTGACGTATTAACAAAGTTTCCGGGCCAGCGCGCTCCAATTCAATGCCCAGCGAGGCAAAGGTTGTAAAATACTCCTCGGCACAAGACGCTTCTTTTTCGCTCACCGCCATAGAATGCGGAACCAGTAAAGGCTGAGAAGTCACACTCATACTTGCGCGTTGATTTTTAAGTCTCTCGTAAGTGATGCGCTCATGGGCAGCGTGCATATCGACAACCACTAAACCCTGGATATTTTCCGCCAGAATATAAATGCCTTTGAGTTGCGCGATAGCATAACCCAAAGGCGGTATTTCTGGCGCCGATGCGGACTCACCCAGTGTTTGCTCCGAGGATTGGCTGGGATTGATCAATGCAGAATACCCGGCTATCTGATCGGCAACCGACGGACTTTGAGCCTGACTGGCGCTGCGGTAATTCAGATTACTTTCGCTCGGCGCGGGCTCGCGATAAACCGCGGCGCCTGCCGACTGCGGCTGCAAATTTAACCACGACTGATGCTGGGTATCATCCACTGCCTGCGCCTCGCTGACAGAAGTCGTTTGCGGCTGCGCCTCCCGATCACCAGGTCGAATATCTGCCAGGGCTTTGTGCAAGCTTGAAAATAAAAAATCGTGCACTAAGCGCCCATCGCGAAATCGCACTTCATGCTTAGTAGGATGCACATTCACATCCACCACGGCGGGATCTAAATCGAGATACAAAACATAGGCTGGGTGGCGCCCATGATACAGCACATCCTGGTAGGCTTGTTTGATGGCGTGAGCGACCAAGCGATCTTTGATGCAGCGACCGTTGACAAAAAAGTGCTGCAAATCCGCCTGGCTTCTCGAAAAAGTAGGTAACGCAACCCAACCCCGCAAATGTAAACCGGTGCGCTCGATATCAATTTGCACCACGTTTTTGATAAATGCCGGCCCGCAAATTTGCGCCACACGGTGCTCTTGTTCGGCAAGTGTATGGGTGGGTCGCCAGTGATGTACCAGCTTACTGTTATTTTTTAACGAAAAGCCGACTTCGAACCGCGACAGAGCTAAACGTTTAACAATTTCATCAACGCGATTAAATTCGGTTTTTTCAGTGCGCAGAAATTTGCGTCGCGCAGGCGTATTAAAAAATAGGTCGCGCACCTCAACGGTGGTGCCCTGTAAATGCGCAGCAGGACTCAATACCGCTGCCATCTCTCGCCCCTCGGCGCGCACCGACCAGGCCTCGCCGGCCCCGACGCATTGACTGGTCATTTGCAAGCGAGCAACGGAACTGATGCTCGCCAGAGCCTCGCCACGAAAGCCCAAAGTCGCCACAGATTCTAGATCGTCGAGATGGCTAATTTTGCTGGTGGCGTGGCGACTCAGCGCCAGAGAAAGCTCGTCTTTGGCGATACCGCAGCCATTGTCGCGAATACGGATTAATTTGGCTCCGCCAGCATCCACTTCGATATCTAGCTGAGTCGCACCGGCATCGAGACTGTTCTCAAGTAACTCTTTTACCACAGATGAAGGTCGCTCAACGACCTCTCCGGCCGCTATCTGGTTGGCCAAACGAGGACTGAGAACATGGATTTTAGTCATTTAATTATTGATAGAGTTATTGTCTCGCCAGCACCGAAGGTATAGTCAGGGTCTGGCCAACACGAATTCGAGTATCGGGAAGACGATTTTCCCGAACAATTTCCCGCACCGATACTTTGTAGCGCGCGGCTATGCGACTCAAGGTATCCCCTTTGGCGATGACGTATTCCACTTTAGCACCCTCGCCTTTGGATTTCACCCAGGAGAGGTAGGTACCCTCCGGCGGCGATTCTTCAAAATACGACTCTATCCCATTAAAAATAGCATTCGCCAACTTTCTGCGGTGATTTTCATTGCCCAATTTACGCGCCTCTTCCGGGTTGGAGATAAACCCAGTCTCCACCAAGATTGACGGCACGTCGGGGGATTTTAATACGAGGAAACCCGCCTGTTCCACCTGTCGCTTGTGCAATCGAGTGACTTTGGCAATATTTTTCAACACGCTGCCTCCCACTTTCAAGCTGCTGGCCATGGTGGCTGTCATGGATAAATCCACCAACACACCGGCGAGAATATCGTCTTTATCGCCTAAACTCACCCCGCCAACACCACCAATTAAATCTGCTTCATTTTCTTTGGATGCGAGAAAACGTGCGGTTTCACTGGTCGCCCCCCTGCGGGATAAGGCAAACACCGAGGCACCTCTGGCGCGGGCGTTGTGGAATGCGTCTGCGTGGATCGATATAAACAAATCCGCGCGCACTTCTCGCGCTTTGTTGCGCCGCTTATCCAAGGGAATGTAGTAATCCCCCGTACGTACCATCACGTATTTATAACCGCGCGCCTGTTCTACCAATTTGGCTAACTCGCGACTCACTTTGAAAACCACATCTTTTTCGTAGACATTTCTCGGGCCCACGGCGCCCGGGTCTTCGCCACCATGACCCGCGTCGATAGCAATCACAACATCGCGCTTTTGCGATGAGATCTCATTAATTTTTTCTACCGCATTCACAGGCTCTTCCGGAACAGGCGTGCTGCGCAACGGCTCGCTATCGTAGATATCAATCACCAAACGATCCTGCTTGTCACCGTGCCTGGCGAGCACGAAACTGCGCGGCTTAACTTTGCCAGTCAAATCGAGCACTACACGCAAGTCGTTACCGCGCCGCCCCGAACGCACATTCGAAATGGGCGTATTTCCAAGATCTAAATTGCTGATACTCGCCGACATCGAACTGCTAGAAATATCGATCACAAGACGATCCGGAGCGGGCAGAGAAAACACCTGATGCTCCACGGGCCCAGTCAAATCAAACACCAACCGCGTGTGATCGGGGGCGCGCCACACGCGTACGCCCTCCACATCAGCCCCCATAGCAGGCGAGGCAGTGACGGCGAAACATACGATTATGGCGAGAGCTAGTCCTGAGCAATAAAATAATTTCATAGGTACAATGTGCGTTCCAGCAGTACGTCGGCTACCAATCAAATGTCTCATCTTTTACACGCTTGACGCCTTTAGCTTTCGAAAGCATCTCCTTTCAATCTAGTCAAAATTTTAGCGCCTCGAGCAGTTTTCGAAGTTACTGTAATTTGTCTACCAGGTTCAGCAAGCTGGAGCGAAACCACAATATCGGGCACGGGAATAAACCCCTCGCCCCGCTCCGGCCATTCGACCAAACAGGTCGCCTCATCGGCAAAGTAGTCGCGCACGCCAACGAATTCCAGCTCTTCTGGATCCGCCAGTCGGTAAAGATCAAAGTGGTAAATTGTCCAATCCGATAATCGATAAGGCTCCACAAGCGTATACGTCGGGCTCTTAACGGCACCTGAATACCCAAAGCGGCTCAACAAACCACGGCAAAAAGTGGTTTTACCCGCCCCCAAACATCCCTCTAGAGAGACCACGCAGAGCTCTCTCGGTAGCAGCCCACCCAACTTGTAGCCCGCAGCTACAGTGGAATTTTCATCCGGCAAATGCGCAATCCACATCCCGCTGCACCTAAACTTGTTTAACAAAATTCAGAATGCGCCGGATGTGGAGCAGCAACTCCGTTGCTCTCAGGCCACTCTCACCACCGAAATCCTCAGCTGCTTTATCGCCGGCACAACCGTGAACACACACCGCTGTTGCGGCGGCAATTTCAGCAGCGAGACACTGCCCCGCCAAGAGAGCCCCGCATAATCCAGCCAGAACATCCCCCATACCGGCCGCCGCCATACCTGGATTGCCCACCTTGGCCAACATTGTGGAGTTTTCCGAGGCGATCAGCGTACCCGCCCCCTTAAGCACCGTGACGCCCCCATAGCGCTGTTGAATGCGCTCTGCCGCAGCAAAGCGATTGACCTGCACATCTTGGTTCACCACGCCGAGCAACCGCGCAGCTTCCCCGGGGTGAGGCGTAAGCACCCAATTTTGCCTGCGTAATTCAGCGGATTTGACCCTGCCTTTGGCTAAGATATTGAGCGCATCGGCGTCGACTATTAAAGGCAGGTCTGTCGCCAGCACTTTTTGCAGTAACTGCTCAGACCAGGCACTCTGCCCCAAGCCCGGGCCAATCACAATAACCGTGGGACGATCGAGCAGTGGGCTCAGTGCCTGGCCCGAATCTACGCCGTGTACCATAATTTCTGGCGCGCGCGCCAACACCGAAGCCAAATGAGCCGGTTGTGTCGCCACGCTCACCAAACCAGCCCCGGCGTATAGAGCCGCTTCAGCTGCCATGGTAACTGCACCGCCGAAACCTTTATCGCCACCGACAACCATTACATGGCCAAAAAGCCCTTTATGCGCATCGGCGGGACGCCTTTTGAGCAGGGGTAAGAACTGTGCAACACCCACTTGTTTGACCCGCGGGCTGAACTTTTCGTACACGCTGTGGGGTATGTCCAGACCATCAAAGCAAAGTTCACCCGTCAACGCGGGCCCTTTACCGGTGTACAATCCGCGTTTTCGCCCCACAAAGCATACGGTAAGATTAGCTCGCACCGCGCAACCCGCAGCACCGGTATCAGCGTTAAGCCCCGAAGGGATATCGGCGGACGCCACCGCACTTTCACATTGATTGAGCCAATCGATGGCTTCAGCAATGGCGCCGTTGGGCTCACCTTTAGCGCCGGTACCCAAAAGCGCATCTACCACTACAGTGTTTTTCTGTGTAAAGCTACTGACGAAATTTTTGTGCCACGGCAAAACTTCTACCGCTTCGCGCAGGGCGTATTGATAAGCGAGTTGCGCATCACCGCGCAGAGAGCTCGGCTCGCGCAGCGCCACTACTTTGACCGCAAACTTTTTTTGCGCAGCTAAAGCCGCGAATACATAACCGTCACCGGCGTTATTACCCGCACCGCAAAACACAAGGTATGCTTGGCGACTCGGCCAGCGCTCGCGGCAGGCATTGAACAGTGCACGCCCTGCCCTTTTCATTAACGTAATACCGGGAATGCCTCCGGAAATGGCATAATTGTCCAGCGCTCGGACTTCATCACAAGTGTACAACTGCTGTGGAATAACGGGGTTCACCATGCACCAATTCAATAGTTTTGGGTAACGGCTCACTGGTGAATTAACATAATTAACGTTCACCAATAAAGCGGCTTTTTAGTTAGCAAACAACTGATCTAATCGATAGTTTTTAAATGAACCGCTTGCCAAAGCGCATCATTTTACTTAAGCACGGAGTCTATAGATAATAAGTGATCATTTCGACCCCACTTTTAACATCTTTTAAACAAAGCAAGGCCTTTATCCTAAAACTTACCCTGCACTAGCAACAAAAGCTTTGCTGGTGCTTATTAGAATACAGCCGTAATTTAGCCCCCGCCGCTGTGCAATGGGATAAACCGCCACATACACGATACTTCAAGATTGCGCGGCAATACTTACGCTCAAGCACGCCCGCTAACACTGATTTTAGCCAAGAGACGCAGGCAAAATGGATAACAAGCTAGACGAAAAAACGTTTTATATGAAATTAAAACAAAAAATCTTCGAATGGGGAGCGGCCGAAGGATTCCAACAGCTGTCGATTTCCGATACCGACGTGTCCAGCGAAAAATCACATCTAAACGAATGGGTGGAAAAAGGCTATCACGCCTCCATGTCGTGGATGAAAACACATCTTGAAAAGCGGCTGAATCCGCAGCAGTTACTACCGGGAACCCAGCGAATTATATCGGCGCGTATGAATTATTTGCCTCCCGACACTCAGCAAGTAAAAGTGCTTAAATCGCCCGATAAGGCCTATATATCGCGCTACGCCCTGGGTCGGGATTATCACAAACTGATGCGCAAACGGCTAGCCAAAATCGCAGATAATCTTCGCAAAGAAGTTTTAGACGCAAACTTAATGCAACGCGCCTTCGTTGACAGCGCGCCGGTATTGGAAAGAGCACTCGCCGCAAAAGCGGGTTTAGGCTGGGTGGGCAAACACACACTGCTAATTCACCCCACTGATGGCAGCTGGTTTTTCCTTGGTGAAATTTATACCAACCTGCCCCTTCCCATAGACAATCACCCGCAAAAAAATCGCTGCGGTGACTGCGAAGCATGTTTAAAGGTATGCCCAACTGATGCCTTCCCCAGGCCTTACCAGCTCGATGCCTCGCGCTGCATTTCCTATCTCACCATAGAACACAAGGGGACAATTCCGGAAGAATTCCGAGAGCCCATTGGCAACCGCGTGTTTGGCTGCGATGATTGCCAAGCTATTTGCCCTTGGAATAAATATGCTAAGACTACGTTGGAAAAAGATTTTCTTCCACGCCACGGTATAGACCAAGCCGATTTAGCCACGCTTTTCTTATGGGATGAGCAAACCTATTTAAGGAACACCGAAGGCTCGCCATTGCGGCGCATCGGCTATGAAAACTGGTTGCGCAATCTTGCGATTGGTTTGGGCAATGCCGACAAAAGCGCGCGCAACCTAGCTGCACTGCAAAGTCGCCTCGAACACCCCAGCGAAATACTGCGCGAGCAGATTATGTGGGCATTGCACCGCGCAAATGACCCACGCCCGCGCAAAAGAAAAATCAAACGCAGTTAGCTTGCGCCACCAGACTCTATCCTTAGGCCAAGGGAGTGCAAGTTTCACCGGTAGAAAAGACGGAGCGACATCAATAAGCGCCTTAAGGCCCGGGTCCCTCATACCTAAAACTAAAGCACTGCGAGTAGATTAAAAACCTGAATGTACCTGGGGCTTATTAACGAGAAACTCAAAAAAAACCTCAGTGTTTTTTTCCAGCTAGCAAGCCGCAGCTATTTGCTATAACCGACAATTGAAAATGAACCAGCAAGAACAACATTAAGCCGTTGCACCGAGCAGATTGGATCTGCGATAGGAAAAGGCCGCTAACAAGCTGGCGATAAACACCGCTATAATCATTGCTAGCAACAAGGTATTCAGCGCAATACCCCTATCGATTAAAACACCGAGCAATACTGGCGATGCTGCGGTGGACCATACCACGAAGGTCGACGAGGTAGAGCGAATACTCCCGATATGTTCTGTGCCATACGCTTCTGCCCACAACGAGCCGACAATACTAGAACTGGCACCAATTGAAACCCCCAAAAAGCCCAGCATCAACACGGATGCCCATTCCTCAGCAAACAGCATCACGCTAAGTAACGATAAAATAAGCGGCAATACATAAAAAGGTAGCAAACGCGTAGCGGAGAACTTATCAACCAAAAAACCGGTGCCAATGGAGCTTAGCCAGTGCACAACACCATATACAACAAACGCCATGGCGAAAAACTCAGGCGACCACGATTTTTCATTTAATATAAAATTCTGGTGAATAAAAATACCCGTTACCAAAAAAGGCGCTGCTGTAATGGCGGGCAGTGCACGCCAGAAACGCCAATCTCGCAAAAGAAGCAATCGCGCCGATGCACTGTGCTCACCATTAACATTTGCCTTAACTTGCAGCGGAGCCTGTGTCGAATAGCCAATTGAAGCCGTTTTTTTTAACAGTAAATAAATACCCGGCAAAAACAATAGGGGAATCGAAAACGCAATAATCGCCCAACTTTTGTGCCAACCCACCGCGGCAATAAGCATAACCGCTAAGCCCGGAAGCACAATTTCACCCAAGGAAACCCCCGAAGCCGCCAAGCTGATTGCTTTACCTCTATCCTTATCGAAATAGCGTGCCATGGTGGTGAGCCCTATATGCGGCATTAAGCCTTGCCCACACAAGCGCACCATAAAAAATGCCAGCAAAAGTACAAAGATATGTCCAGAAAAGAAAAATAACCAACATGCCACAAACAAACCCAGCGCGGCTAATGTGGTGTATTTTAATAGTGACATTCGGTCGATCCAAGAACCGACAACTAATATGGTTGTACCACTGACCAACGTTGCAAGCGAGTATGCGGAGCCATAGCTTGCGGCACTTAAGCTTAGAGAGCGCTGAATTTCAGCCCCGTACCAACTTATAAAAAAAGACTGGCCAATATTACCCATAAATACGGTGACCAAGCCAAATGACAACAATGGCCATCCTCGGTAAATAAACTGAATATATTGCTGCACAGAAATACAATTCCTCAAAAAAGTAACGTCATTTTGCGCCTGATTACTCGCCGAAAGGCAAAAAGCTGGCCGATAGAAGGGGGCAAGGTCTTATTCAGAACCTAGAATAATTTAGTAAGAGAACTGAGTGTTTAGCGGAAAGTCTGCACAGTCACCAGGCCGAAGATTAGATTAGAAAGGATACTCCTTGTTTCAAACTAGATTGCTTCAAACTAGATTGTTTCAAACTCGATTTGATGTATCCCTATATGGTCGTCACCGGCTTCCCTATGAATCAAAGTTTGGAACAGGGGTACCCTTTAAGTTATGCCGGACCGGCGAAGTAGTTTGGCTGCACAGAGGCTATCGTCGCTGCCGAATTAAGCCATCAAGCATACAATATCCGGTGCAATTTTTGAACTACTATTTACCAAGCACGTTAAGCAATAGCGAAAAGCAACCGCACCGCTTGCAACCTTTACAAGTTTGGG
>JAHQVY010000119.1 GCA_019634095.1 Cellvibrionaceae bacterium | reverse complement strand
GGTGCAGCCCTTTCTCCCGCTATCTATGCGGATTAGCATCTCTTGTTCGCAAGTTCGGGCCGAACAACTCAAATACCCTGCACCCTTAAGCTTGCCATTCGCTGATTCATATTTAATCAAATCGCAAGGCTCCCGCAAGCTTAAAGTGTATTATATACAATTCTGCTAAACTAAAAATCCATTACCGTGTAAACCGTAGGGCTGCGCATTCGTGATCTTGAACATAATTACATCGGGGCTGCTGATTTTCTGGGGCATTACCGCGATGTTTAGCGCCATGATTTTCGGGGCTCCAGGCGCCATAAACGAATTAAAAACTTACAGAATGGTGCTGCCGGTACTTTACTTCCCCTGCTACCTATTTTCTGCCTATTGGCTGCTCGGCTGGACCTACTTTGATTTTTCAGCGGCACGGTGTTTGCTGTTAAGCTTTATTATTATTAGCCTGTTATGCTCACCGTATATTGTAAACATTATCAATCTTTTGCGCGGCGTTATGCCCGAAGGGTATTCTGTAGCAGCCAAGCGGGTGTATTACGACGGCAAGCCATTAGATGCACATGCCGATAGTTTCAGGGTGTTACCAAAAGATTATTCCGGCTACAGTGCTCACTCGAACTACGCCGCTGATAAAAATCGCATTTATCTTGATGGGCGCGTCCTCGCCGATGCTACTCCCGATTCATTTAAGCTGGTTAACGAAAGGCTGGGGCTGTGGGCCGATCATCAATACGTGTTCTGCTTTGGCTGCAAAATAACCAATGTCGCCCCCAATAGAATCACCATCGTCGACAATCACAGTAGCTACTGGCACGACCAACAACGCCTATTTTACCGCGAGACACTGCTGGAGGTAGCCGGCGTAAAACTCTCAACCGAGCTTGTCGGCTTATATTTAGTTACCGACAACAATGTATATTATGATGGCGAACACATCGCCAACGCGGACCCGAAGAGTCTCAGAGCCCACGACGACTCGCCCGAATTTGCGCTTGATAAAAATCGCGTGTACTACCGTGGCGAAAGTATCGCCGCGGATACCCAATCGTTTCAGCTTATTACTGCGCCCTATTCCAAAGATGCCCAACAAATATTCTACAAACAGCACCCAATAGATCTGCCAGACGAGCTCGAAGTCTGCAGTTTTGCTTTTTTTGAAAATCCGGGCCAGTATCATATAGCCTATGATAACCGCATGATTTACTTGGTATATAAAGATAAACTAAAAGTGATTGCCGCGAAGCACGCCGAACAAATGAAGTATCTGGGCGAAGGCTATGCCATGCTCAACGACAGTATTTACTATCTCGACACAAGAGAATTACTCAATGCCTTCGAGGTAAAAAACACCCACATCGAAAGCTTTAAAGTTATGGACGACCAAGAGCGGGTCAACCATAGCGGGAAGTTCGATGCCCGCGACGGGCATCATCTGTTTAAGCAGGGCAAACGCGTTGAACACTAAGGGAGAACGGCACTGAGTGCCACTGCAGATCCAATTATTTTATGCAACGCTAAGTTTAGGGCACCACTTAAGCGCTTGCGCCTGGCGGAGACTCGTCGGTGGAGGCTGCCTGCGCTGGCGGCCTCGCCCGCCACCAAGTCGCTAAGGACGAACCGGTAATATTCATCAGCGGCCCAAATACCGCCGGCGCTAGGCCCATAGTGGCCACCCGCCCCATCTCCAAGGCGATACCCGAAGCCAAACCCGAATTTTGCATCCCCACTTCAATCGAAATAGTGCGCGCTGATTTTTCGTCCATTCCCGCCAGGCGGCTCAGCCAGTAACCAAAACAGTATCCCAAGCCGTTGTGAATCAATACCACCGCCACCAGCACCGGCCCAATTTTCAGCAAAGACTCGCTGCCCGCTGCGGTGATAATGGTAATAATAATGGCGATACCCGCCATGGAAATTAGTGGTAACGCCCTATCGACCCAGGGAAAACGGCCGTGAAAAAAATGATTAAAGAGTAAACCAATGGCAATGGGAATAAGCACAATTTTCGAGATACTAATTAACATCGCAACAAAATCGATGGGCACGAGCTGATCCGCTAGCAACTTCATTAACAAGGGTGTAAATAAAGGCGCCAGCACCGTGGCTACCGCAGTTAGGGTAAGAGACAAAGCGAGATTGGCACCCGAAATATAGGCCATGACGTTAGACGCCAAACCACTCGGCGAGCACCCCACCAAAATCACCCCCGCGGCAATAGCCTCTGGAAGATTCGCCAAGGTCACCAAGCTAAAACCCAGCACCGGCATAATGCTGAACTGGCACAACAAACCCACCAAGACCCCCTTTGGCATTTTCGCCACATTGGCGAAATCCTTAACACTCATGGACGCTCCCATGCCGAACATAATGAGCATTAACAGAGGGATAATCAGTTGTTTTAATTCAAAATCGCCCACATTGGTAAAGAACTGTGGAAAGCTTATTGAAGCGGCAACGGCGGCGAGTACAATTAAGGTAAAGGATGAGCCACGGGTTTTCTTGTTACTAAAGGCTAGCGCCGAGAGAACCATAAAAAAAGTAATGATTAGAATAGGTATCATGTAAATTACTCGCAGATTTTAGTTTTTATTGTTGTATACCCATAGCATTGGAGATTTAGGCGTTAAGCATGCATCAATTAAGTTTCTTAGCAAGGTATTACTCACGGGGATGCGAGGTATTTTCCAGGCGTGCAAGCATCGGGAACGCTTGCATAGCAACCAGCGAAGGCTTGAGCGGCCCCAACAATACGCCGGCCATCCCAGGGGCCGCAGCTAAATTAAGTGCCACTCCCCTATGGGTATCCCGGCAATAACATACTCTCTCAAAACTAGCGGCTGAAGCGATAGCCTATCATCCTAAATTAATCAGTTGGATCTACTGCCGACGCCCAATGAACTGAAATTAAAGCGTTTTTTCAATTTTGCGGCTGCACCCGTAGAGTAACTACGAATTTGCCTCAAAAGTTAAAAAATTCACTCTAATTTCAGCCCCTTGAACGCCCTCGCTACGATCCAACTGATTTATTTAGGATCATTGAAAAACACTCCCGTGGGAAATGCAAGCCTGGGATAGATAAAGCAACAGAAAAACGCTGGAATCTGCCGCGCTGTGCAAGCGCTTAGATTATCCTAAAAAAACCCAAGGGATACACTTCTAATGCCTAAAACTCAGGCGTGGTAGCTGGCGGCGAAAACTGTTTAGCGTTCGGTTGAAGATGCGCAGTACTTGTTAATAAACTCGGCGTGATTTGGCATAGTTTGGCAGGAGTTGGCAATCACCTGTTTTATATTCGCCATTTGTTTTTCCAGGCTGTTGACATCGATCATATCGGCAATAGGGTTGTAGTTTTGCGTATGAAAGCCCTGCCCCCGCATAACCGCAAACCAACTCACTTCGCCAAATAGTTCGTTATTTTCACGGTATATCCTGCCCGACGCTTTATATAAATCCATTTTTTGCTGCAAGCTGGGCGGAGTGTCCATACGGCGACAATATTGCCAAAATGGGCTGTCTGTACGCGATGTCAGTTTGTAGTGAAGTATTAAAAAGTCGCGGATATTGGTAAAGGTTTTTTCCTGCATGGCATTGTATTTATCGACCATAGGTTGGGAAAAATGCTTGGTGGGAAACAGCCCCAATAAATGCGCAATGCCCTCATAGATTAAATGAATACTGGTGGATTCGAGCGGTTCCAAAAACCCCGCAGACAAGCCCAGTGCAACACAGTTTTTATGCCAAATTTTTTTGCGCTTACCCGTGGTAAATTTAATGGCACGCGGCTCGCTAATGGGCTCACTATCAAGGTTGCCTAACAGGGTTTCGGTCGCCTGAGCTAGATCGATATAACGGTCGCAAAATACATAGCCATTGCCGGTACGGTGTTGCAGTGGTATTCGCCACTGCCAACCGGCTTCTCGAGCGCTTGCACGAGTGTAGGGCGGCAGCGGGTCGAGCCGCTTACTCGCCACGGTTACAGCCGTGTTGCAGGGTAAGTAGTTACTCCAGTCGTTATACCCCGTATGCAGGGCCTGTTCGATTAGCAGGCCTCTAAAGCCGGTGCAGTCGATAAAAAAATCGCCCTGTAATTCTCGACCATCGCTGAGGCACAGCTGTTCGATGTAGCCAGAATCAGGGTTCAGATCTACCCGTTGCACCAGGCCCTCGATGCGTTTAACACCATTTTTTTCCGCATGCCTGCGCAAGTATTTGGCATAGAGGCTAGCATCAAAATGAAATGCGTAGGCAATGTCTTGTAAGGGAGAATTGGCAATATTTAGCGGCCGGGTAAACCTATTTTGATAGCAGGCCTGAATCGCCAAACAATACGCCGTTAAATCATCGGCCTTACCCAAGTTTTGCATTTTTTGCCAGTGGTGATAAAACGCAATGGAATCCAGTGGTTTGCCGTAGCGGCCAAAAGGGTGAATATACGAGTCGCCCAAACAGTTCCAATCCACAAATTCAATGCCCAACTTAAAGGTGCCATAAGTGGATTTAACAAAATCATCTTCATCAATACCCAGCACCCGGTTAAAGCGTAAAATTTCCGGAATGGTTGCCTCGCCGACACCCACAGTGCCAATCTGCTCCGACTCAATTAAAGTGACTTTCGCCGCGCGGTTTTTAAATACTTTACCCAAGGCGGCGGCGGCAATCCAACCAGCGGTGCCTCCACCGACAATAATAATGTGCTCTAAAGCTTGATCTGTAACATTGCCTTTCATGGCCTGAATACCTATTTAAAATAAATTGCTTCGGCGGCGCGGCAACGGCCACAAGCGAAATAATAAACTTAGCGAAATAATTTCAATTTTTTTAGCCGGGCTAACCCTTACTTGCGCCGCTTAGAAAATTTAAACTAGGCGGTTTAAGCGCAGAAACTCCTCATGCAAAGGCGCAGAGCCTGCAGCCTGTTGTATGCTTTTTTTCAACTGCGTTAACTGTTTCACAAGCGCTGCGCCATCGAATTGCCTGGCTAAGATATTGTCAAACTTTAGCGGTAAGCCCAATGCGTAAAGTAAGGCTATCCACTGCGACTCTGCCAGAGTTTGCTGCTCCCTTGCCGGCAGCACGCCGGTTTCGCAAAACAGTGCGAGCATCTCTTTGGCGCCATGGCTCAGCTCCGCGCCAAAATGTGCAAAACTCGCCTTAAATAAGAGGCTATCCATATCGAAAATTTGTTCGCCCTCAGCGGACAAATTGCGGTTAAACCACTTTTTCGATACCGCATCTGTATCGGTTGCATCCCGTTTGGGCCAAAAGCGGGCGAGCTCATGCAAGCCGTTTAACAAGCTGTGCACTTCATCGATAATAATCGGCGGCCGATTGCTCAAAGCTGGGCCTAGAGCGACACAATTACCCTGCCACGGCTGGAGATCCCAAAATACCTTGGCACTATTTTCGCCGCTGGCCGCCACAGCAAACTGTTGGCTGTAGCCTTGCTTGTGGCTGGTCGATGCAATCGATATCTCCCCCCGCCCCAGCATTAAATGCTGGTAGGGCTTGAGCGGCGCTTTAGAATCCCGCGTTTGCACACCCGCAGTTTGAAGCACAGCAGTGGGGTGGCAGGGTGAAACGCAATGATCACTTTTCGGCAGTGCAGATTTTAAGACACGGTTTTCGGAAACATCGATAAAAAAATCACCGCTCACCCGGTCGCCATTATCCAACTCCAAGGCCGCGATACTTTGATGATCGGGCTCGAGCTGAACTCGGCTGAGGCCCGATCTGTAAACACTGATATCAGCATCCTCCAGCAGCTTACTGAGATACTCGGTGTAGTGCGCTGCATGAAAACGGTAGCCATAATCAAGCGAGGAAAAAAGCGAATCAGATCGCGTCGAGGGCGGCGTAAATCGATTTTGTTGGGCGAGCTGGGCAGCTACCGAAAATGCATCCAGTTTCGCCGTAAAACCCTGCGCGGCCCCGTGGGCCAGTAAATGATGGAAGCGCACTCCTCGCATAATATACCCATAGGGCCCCTCGGCGAAGAAAAACCCCGACGACTTTTTGGCGCCGGCCCCACTGAGCGAGCGATCCTCTGTGGGCAGGGCGCGCTGAATCACAGTGCCCAGATTGAAACATGCCCGGCAACCGCGAACAAAGTTGGCCTCCGAGAGACCGTTGTTTTTATTAAAGTGCCGCAGCGCGCTGCTGGTAGTGATAACGCGCTCCGGCGCGGCGGATTGCTGCTGCAACAATGTTAAACGAATCGGCTGGCGGCCGGCGCGCTGCAGCGGCTTTACTAAGGTTTTTTGCAGAAACAAAGCCACCAACCAAGGATAAAAGCCCGAGCCGACGATAACCCACGAAGCGGGAAGTTGATGTGCTGCCATAACTAGGAAAATACCCCGTAAAGACTCATGGCAGAGGGTGGCCAAGGCTGAGCCGCGGTATTTTCTTGTGGGCTTTCGGCACAGTGCTTATCGAGCACCGTTTGATGATCGGCAAAGGAGTGAGCCGCTTGATAAATGCTTTGCTTGATTTTCTCCAGCTCTTTGTGCAGCAAATCCCGAGAATGAATATTGACCATGGTCTGGAAGTTTTTCGGGATAGCCCCCTGCCCCAAGAGCACTGCCACCCAGCTGGGAGGGAGAAACAAGCCGTTGGTGTATCTGGGCACATGGGCAAGTTCTTGAAACACCTGTATGCGTTCTTGCAAGCTATCCGGTATCGGCATGGTTCGACAGTAATTCCAAAACTCACTGTCTTGCCGTCGCGTAACATGGTAATGCAATATTAAAAAATCCCGGATGCGCTCATATTCTAAGCTTAGATGGCGATTAAAGGCATCGCGGTTTTTTTGCTGGGGTGCTTGCCGCTTGGGGAAAAACTCGATGAGTTTCATAATCGCAATTTGGATTAAATAAATACTGGTGGACTCTAAGGGCTCGAGAAACCCACTGGAAAGACCAATAGCGGCGCAATTTTTAACCCAAGCTTGGCTCCTGCGGCCCGCAGTAAAAGTCAGTACTCGCGGGTCAGCGAGCGGCTCGCCATCGACGTTGGCTATCAGCGTATCGAGGGCTGCGTCGTCGCGGCTATAGCTAGAACAGTAAACATGGCCATGGCCGGTGCGGTGCCGCAAAGGAATCCGCCACTGCCACCCGGCCCGGTGCGCGGTAGCCCGTGAGTAAGGCAATAGCGGGCCGCTATTTTTCGTGGGTAGGGCCACAGCGCGATCGCAGGGTAACCAGTGGCTCCAATCGATAAACGGGGTGGCTAACACCTTTCCCAAAACCAGGCTGCGAAACCCCGAGCAATCAATAAAAAAATCCGCGGCATAACGCCATCCGCCCTCTAGAACTAATGCTTCGGCTTCACCGCTAGATTGGTTTAATTCAATATCTAGCACCTTTCCCTCTATACGGGAAACACCACGCGCCTCGGCATATTGCCTCAGGTAAGCGGCATAGAGGTTCGCATCGATGTGAAACGCATAGGAAAAATCGGATTGCAGAGACGCTTTATTCGCACTGGGATAGCTGAATTTATTACCTTTTGCCGCCACGACCGGCAGCGAAAAATCAAATAAACGGTGCTCAAAACCCTCGCGCTGCGCTCTGAGCCAATAATGATAAAAATCGATGCCGGCAATCGGGCGCGAAAAATCACCAAAAGGGTGAATGTACGCCTCCCCCACCTGCCCCCAATTGACAAACTCTATCCCCAATTTGTAGCTTGCCTGGGTTTGGCGGACAAAATCATGCTCATTGATTCCCAAGCGCGTGTTGAAGTGACGCAGATGCGGCAAAGTGGCCTCGCCAACGCCAACCGTGCCTATTTGTTCCGATTCAACCAGGGTAATATCGAGCCGATCACGGCCAATTAATTCGCTTAGCGCAGCCGCTGTCATCCATCCCGCGGTGCCGCCGCCAACAATGACCACACTTTGGATAAAGTCTGCCCCATGTTTTTCAGGCACACGCTTTGCTGGCACATTATCTCCGAGAGCTTAGATAAAACGAAAAGACACATAGCCGCCAATCGCGAGCTATGCGTTATATCCTAAACGATAAACCACCTACACAACTACATTGGTTTTAAAAGCTACCGGTTAAGCGCAGGGTTAGGCGCCTATCGCTAACAAAAAAGTTGCGCGGCGAAAGGGTTCCCTGTTGATCCACTTGCAAGCGGGTTTCCGTCTGCACATCGAGAAGATTGTTAATATCGATGCCCGCCCTAACACTGTCAGTAAAGCTGTAAAGGAATGAAAAATCCAACTCGCCGCGGTCTGCATTATAAACCGGCCGCGCGCTGATGACGTCGCGGTCGTTTACCAAATATTCCGAGCGCCAGTTATAAGCGAGCCGGGTGTTAAACCGTTCGGTCTCATAAAATGCAATCAGATTATAAGAGCTTTCGGAAAGCCCCTCTAAAGGCAAATCGGTGAACGTACCAAATACCGAGGTATCGATAAGCGATTCATCAACCTCTTCACTGGAATCTAGGTAGGTATAGTTCGCCTGCACACCAAAGCCGCTCCAAAAGCTCGGCAGCTGGTCAAAGGTTTGCTGGTAGGCCAATTCAAATCCGGTGATCGAGGCCTCACCCACATTGCCCAAACCAGTCAAGGTGGTTAGGCGAGTTTCACCGTTCGAGGGGTTGGTCACTTCCTGCCGTACGACGGTGGAGCGGATCAAATTTTCTAGGCTTTTATCGAAAAACACCGCCGTTAAAGAACCCACATCGGTAAAATACCACTCAAAGGAAATATCTAAATTAATCGCCTCTTCCGGTTGCAAGAATGGATTGTTATCGCCGCTCGATGCATCGTAGCCGGCAAAGTTAACACTGGCGAAGTTAGACGCCGGGTCGTCTGGGTCGACCAACTGGGTTTCCACATTGGCATTCACACTCAGACGATTGCGCAAGGAAGAAACATCGGGAATAAAGATCGCTTTAGATGCCCCCAGCCGCATCAGAAAATCATCGCTCAGGCTCACCGTCATATTAAAGCTTGGCAGCACCTCGCTGTAAGGCTCAGGCTCTGCGTCGAGCACGCCGGACTGACCATTTAAGAAGCTGAGTAGGCCCTCGGCAGAATTTGGAAAATCCGCGTCTTCGAAGCCGGTGACAACGGTATTTTCATCGTAGCGCTCTGCAGATAAAAATGTACCACTTGGCTGCTGAAATATTGAAAAACCAGAAGAGGTAATATCAATATTCACATAGCGCAAGCCCACATTCCCGCGGATCGGCAGTGCCGAATCAATATCGAAATTCAACATAACATAGGCAGTTTGCCGCTCTTCGGTAATACCATACCTCTCGTTGTTTTCAAACGCATCGTTGCCGTCATCATTGCCCCGCAATTGAGTTTGAAATATATCCCCCCCTTCTACTTCAGTAATAAACGTCGGGTCGCCACTCACCGGGGTTATGGTGCGAATTTGGTCTTCAAAGCCAATTAGATCTTTTACCCAGCGCAGACTAGGGAAAATAAAGGTCCGGATACTGTCCGGACTCAAACCGTTACCGCGGTGAAAGTCGGAACCAAAAGAAACCTCCTCATGGAACTGGGGGTAATCATTTGCCAGCCTAACGTCGTCGGGAATCCACTCGGGGGCGATGACACCCCAATCAAAATCCGTTTCCTTGTGATCGCGATCCACATCCGAAAATCGCACACCGCCCTTGATGCTGCTGATCCAGGATTCGTTAAAGCTGTATTCCAAGTCGGCGGCGAAAGCCAGGGACTCGCCGGTACTGTCGGATTGGTGATCCATTGCAGAACGCAAATTGGTGTTGAGGGCATTCGCATAATCTCTATCGCGACCGCTAATCGGGCGGCCATCGCTATCTAAAGTTTCAGTCGGCGACCCCAAAAACCCCACCTGCGGGTTATCGGTATCGGAAATATCTGCCCAGACATCGGGGCGATTCAGGGTCACGTTATGAATGGTGTGATCCGAGATTTTTGAGTTCGAATCCACATAATGCAGGTCACCGGTAAATGTAAGCTGTTCGGTTACATTTACCTCCAAGTTGAAGCTCGCGTCGTTGACATAACTAACCTCTTCCCGCCAACGTGTTGCAGCCACGTAACCCGCCCCAGACAATTCGCCCCGCTGAAAAAAGCCATCGCTACCAAAGCTTTCGTTAACACCGGAAACACCGGGCACCTCAAGCAGGTCCGAAACATTGCGGTTATCCAATGCGCTACCCTCTGAATCTTGGTTTTCCAACAAGCGTTCATGCCATTCCAGCGTAGAATCCGATCGGATAAATTCGAAAGTCGCAAGAATATTGTCGTCTGCGCTGCCCCACTGAAGTGAGCTGGCCACGCCGGATCTTTCCCGCAAATCGTCTTTAAATCTCGCTTGAATCGAGGGTGGCATCCACAACGTTGCGCCTTCGGGAGCCCCAGGTAAGGGTTCGCCAACACCCTCGGGGGCATTATCGCCAACACCGCGGGCGCTTCGCTCGTAAAAATTGAATACGCCCACCCCTTCGGAGCGCTGCGAAAACTCAGTGTACGAGCCCGTTATTTGAAAACCCCACTCCCCCGACCCAGTATCCCAGCGATTACTGTAAACACCTGAAAACTCCGGGCGCCACTCGTCAATCATGTCGCCGTAAGAACCTTTAAGGGTACCGCCAATCACCTGGCCGTCAGAATCGAAGGGCTTGCGTGTAATAAGATCGATGGTGCCGGCTATGCCCCCTTCGATCATTTCTGCTGTTTGGTTTTTACTGACTTCAATGGCACCGACCAACTCGGCGGGAATATTGGACAAATTCAAACCCGCTCCACCACCGGCACTAAAAGTACTGCGACCATTAAACTGCGTTAAAGTGCGGTTCAGCCCCCTCACCAATGCACTACTGCCCTCTGCGCCAAAGTGATCGGGGTCGCCACTTGCCGCGAAAATTTCCACTTGAACCCCCGGCATCCGTTTCAGGGCATCTACCACCGATTTGTCGGGTAAAGCAGTAATATCCGCCGCCTTGATAACATCTACCACGGTGGATGCTTCTCGTTTCACCCCTTGTGCATTTTCCAAGCTTTGCCGAATACCGAAAACCACCACTTCTTCCGAGCGTACAACCTCAGCACTTTCTGACACCCCGGCCGTCTCCGCTAGGTTTTCATCTTGGGCGTAAACCGAGGCAGCAGTGGCATTAATCACCGCGGCGGCAAGTACAGAATACTTAAAAGCGCTAGGTAAGCGCTTCGCTCCCCGTTTTTTAGATCGATTTCTTATTGAATAGTTTGGTTTGCTTGACATCATTACATAGCTTCTCATGTGATAAGAATTCCCTATAAAAATATACACGCAAAGTAAAGCCAGCCCGAATTAACATCCGGTTAAGAGCGATTACTCATTGTTGTGCTTTGGTTATTTATTGTGATTATTGTGAGCACCACTTAGTAAAGTGCTTTCTATAAAATTGATTTTTTTAAGTTAAAGGGATCAGACTCATTTTGCTGCCTACTTTCCATGCGACCCGTTTATGTTTTAATTGCGTACCCTAGATCGTGGCATTTGAAATTTGAGTGTTATAAGGGCGTGAATTCTTATTCTCGCCAAAAACAGATAATGCAGAATAAGCGAACGATTAAAATAGGAGCAGAACCGCCAAAGGCAGGAAGGGACGTGCTCAAAAGTTCTAAAAATCAAACGCTACAGATATATTTTGCGCAATTATCGCTGTCCGATCTATTGCAGCTTAAACGGCCAGGATTCGTCAAAAAGCTGAATTACTGCGAGACCGTTCGAAAATTTTAAACCGCTCTTTCTATCAGTGTTTTCTATCAATGTTTTCTATCAGTGTTTTCTATACAGAACGTTATAGCATTAGCTCACGATACTTTTTTATTCTACGAAGCAAAAATATTTATCGATTGCAGAACACTGAAACTTTTTAATTAGAACTGCTGCGACCCCACCTGCAAGATTAACTCCCTATCGACAGGCGCTGAAAATATCGCTGTCTCAAGTCAGATCTATATCCTAACCGCAGATGTTAACGCAATTACCCAGGGGTAGCAATGTAGATACTCGTGAATTAATTCGCATTTTTGCATACCGCATCCAATGTATAAGCTAAGTATTTTTAATAGATAAACGTTCTCATTTTTGCGACCCATAGATTAGCACTATAAAAAATCTAATTTCTAAGCATGCTACACCCGCGGCACCTAATGTTTAGGTGGTAGACATAGATCAGTTTTTTTATTAGCAAGGCGCAACATCCCTAAATAGCGACTTTTTTTTTAAGGTTTAGACGCATCGCAATTTAAAGCGGGGCAGCACCCCCAAATAAGGCCGTTAAATACCCAACAAAGCCGCTAGTGATTTTTTCTGATCGCAAATATTTGAGTCGTTTTGCAGATAGCTGCAAACCCGCTAAGCGAAAGGCTTGCCCTTAACACTAAATATTTCGGTGACGCGATGGTTGGTGGCAGTGTGCTGCGCATTAACTTAAGTGGAATGACTATTCAGGGTTATCTTTTCTTATTTTTTGCTTGCTTCCTAAATTAATCAGTTAGATCGTAGCGAGGGCGTCAAAGGGGATGAAATTAGCGTGAATATTTCACTTTTGGGGGAATTTCGTGCTCCCCCAAAGGGGGCAGTAACAAATATGAAACAAGGCATTGATTTCTTTACATTGAGCGCGTCCGCAGTAAATTCAGCGGATGTTTTTAGGTTACATCCCTTAATATACCCAAAGCGTTTCAGATTTAGGTGTTAGGAGTGCGCCAATTTTTGCCCTTGGCGGTGTTGCTCCGCCTTAAATAAAATGGCTATTCTGCGTTGCCCTAATACCTCACGCCCTTGTGAGTAAGGCCTCACTAATAACTTTAATCGACGCGCTCCTAACACCTAAATCTCAAACGCTTTGGGTATATGTTAAAAAGGCGGAATTCTTGTTATTTTTTGCGCACTAAAGCCAACGAGGGCTGCAGAACTTGAAATGAACCCGAATATTACGCAGTAGCTGCCAAAATACGGGTATACACCAAGAAAAAAAGATAGCCCCCAATTCAAACCGCGACACTCCAGAGGGCTAGCAGCGCATCGATCACTTAGTGAATACTCGTAATAAAAGGACGCTTGGCAACTGACATTTCAGGAACGGCTGATCTCCGCATTGTGATAAACCTCCTGTACATCATCACAATCGTTTAACAGCGCGACCAATTTATCCAGCGTTTCACTGTCTTCGCTACTTATTTCATTGTAAGTTTGTGGAATAAAGGTTATTTCCTCTACTTCAAAATGCAGCTCACCAAAGGCTTCTGTCAGTGCGGTTTTGGTTTTGAAGAAATCGGTATGCGGCGCCAGTACCGTTAGTATGCCAGCGTCGTTTTCGATATCGGCCACGTCCACCTCCGCCTCCATTAACGCTTCGAATACCGCATCTTCGTCGTTGTTCTGAAAGGAAAAAACTGCGCGGTGATCAAACATATGTGCCACAGAACCCTGCGCACCAATTTTCGCCTTGGCTTTATTAAAACAGGTGCGAACATCGCCGTAGGTGCGATTATTATTATCGGTTAAACAATCCACAATAATCATCGTGTTTGCGGGACCGAAACCTTCGTAACGCACCGTGGCGAAATCTTCACCACCGCCACCACGGGCCTTATCAAGCGCTTTATCAATCACATGGCCCGGCACTTGCTCTTTTTTTGCTTTATCGATTAAGCGGCGCAAACTCAGGTTGCTTTCGGATTCGGCGCCACCATTTTTGGCACAAACGTATATTTCTTTGCCGTATTTTGAATACAGTTTCGTTTTCATGGCACCGGTTTTCGCCATGGAGGCTTTGCGGTTTTCGTAGGTTCTTCCCATAATTCACTCTAACTTGCGATAAAAAGGCGAATTATGCCGGGATTTTGCCACTTAGTTAAGGGTCAATCTCGGCATTTAATTTGATTAAAAAGACAAAACCGAGTGCCGCCAGCTAAACCATGCACTTACAGCGGACTCTTCCTCCCCACATCTGTGAAGGAGAGCAAATAATTCTGCTTACTGTTACACTGATAGCGAATAATGCGCCAAAGCGGCGCTTTTTTACGGCGAACATAGTGGCCCTTAGCCACGTCTTTTTACCGCGAACATAGTGGCTCTTAGCCACGTGGAATACAATCGTGTGCAGCGCTAGCAATACAAGCAGCGATCAGGCATAGGCCGTGCAGCTATTTCGCCCAGATTCCACAACAGTAGATTCGCGCCAAACGCTTAATTTTTGTCGAATTGCTCCAATTTTTTATTTTTAAATTAACTAAAAGTGATCTAATACCGTTGGTGGTGATAATATCAGGCCATTAGCTAAGGTTAGTTAGCGGGTGCATTTTCCTTAGGGCAGCATGGGGTTTTGCTTTGGCCCGTGATTATGATCTTGTATTGCTCCTAGCTTGGTTTTATCAACTTGGGTTTAACAACTCGGGTTTAACAACTTGATCTGAACAATAGACTGCTTCCCATCAAGCACTTAGCAGCGCAATAATTAACATGGCCAGAAAATCTCTGTTTTTGGCCGTCAGTTGTAGCTGCGTTAGGCCACTGGCAGCGGTATACTCTAGGCAGATGGCTTAATTCGCGCCGCTGGCGCCGTCAACAAGCCGCTATGCTAAAAAGCCACTAAAGGGAAACCACTGAGACAAACATAGCGAACAAGGAGCGGTGAGCATTGGTGCAAAATACCCGCAACCCCCCTTTAATTGCACCACCCACGGGCAGACCAAGTCTAACCTTAGCGAGTTTTACTGGCATGACCCTAGCTAGGCAAAGCTCAGCGCTTAGATTATTGCGATCTCCTAGCAGCCGGCTAATCAGTTTTATAGCACAAATACCTCTTTCAACGACAACATTGGGCTTTCGCGTGCCATATAGGTCGCCACTTGCAGCACCGCAGGCTAGGCTTACCCTAATCGCAATGCCGAAATAATAAGCTCGGAGTTGTAATGAACATGCTCTCAAACGCTTCACTAACAACTGCCTTGGCGCTTTCCGCCAAGCCAATCGCTGGGTAAACCTGCCATGCGCTTTAAATTAATTATTGTTTTTACTGAAGAATCACGAAGGGAGATTATAGTCAACGCAGCTCGCGCAGCGGGGGCCACGGTTGTGAACAGTGCGCGTAATATAGAGCCTGGGCAAAAACGCAGTTTTTTCGGCTCTGCGCTTGAGGCTCAGCGAGACGTGCTACTGTTTTTAGTAGAACAGGCATTAAGCAGACAAACATTGGAATATATTGCAGAAGTGGGAGAATTCGAATCATCACCCGGAACGGGTATTGCATTACAAGTTGATGTTGAAGACGCGATCGGGGCGGCTTGGCAACTTAAGACGCAAATAGATTAATTTTGCCATGGGCATATAGGCGATCTACCTTTCGCTTAATTTAAATGCAAGCACTGTATAAAATTCAAGCTACACCACCTTTAACGGACTAGCGCCTTATTTCACGAGTTCACGGCAAGCAGAGAGAGGGTAACATTCTATAAAGCCGCAATCGCAACCACGTAAAATATTGCCAAATAAAGATAGCCAGCAACTTGTATTATTGTAACCAAATAAAATAACTTCCTTCCGCTTTGATTTATTTTTGCGCAGCTTTCCTGTAAAGCACTGATACTATTGCGTGATTCTAAGTAATTTTCATAAAAATCTCTTTTTTTAAATAAGTTTCCCCCTAAAATAACCAGTCAGGGCGCAGCAGTGCTCCCGCAAAACAACAATAAATAATATTAATATGCTCCTAAAATAAAACGAGGATCTCATGAAGAAATGTTTAGTGAGTCGCCTTGTTAGTCATGTTTGCGCAGTTGTTCTACTAAGCCTCTCCGGCTTCTCCTTCGGAATAGTTTCCGGTTCGGGAGAGGCCGTTTTGTCTATTCAAAATGATTGGGGCAATGGCTACTGTGCCGAGGTTTCAATCACTAATAAGGGCACAGCGGATATTACTGACTGGGTATTGGAAATAGATACTCGACAATCAGTGGTCAACAACCACTGGAATGTCGACATTAGCAACGGCAGCGCGACACCGCTAAATTACAACCAGGTGATTAGCGCCGGCAACAAGGTATCGTTCGGGTTTTGCGGTGCCGCAACTGGGAGCGACTACAGCCCCCAACTCGTATCACTGAGCGTGGAGGGCGGCTCCTCGAGCAGTACCTCATCCAGCAGTTCTTCCACAAGTTCCACTACGTCTAGCAGTTCTAGCACGGGCTCGAGCAGCACATCCAGCAACAGTACATCCAATAGCAGCAGTTCATCTAGTAGTAGCACATCCTCGTCCAGCAGCAGTGGCGCCCATCAGTACCCCCCCATTACTCAGGGCTGCAATGGCTACGCAACGCGCTTTTGGGATTGCTGCAAACCCCACTGTTCGTGGTCGGGCAATTTACCAAGCGGGGTAAACACCCTCCCCAGCTGTGCAATAAACGACCAGCCGCTAGCTGATATCAACGCCGCAAGTGCCTGCGAAGGCGGCAGTGCTCATACCTGCTCGGGCTTGGTGCCCTTTGCAGTCGACGACCAACTCGCCTTCGGATACGCAGCCACGTCCAGCGGCGATGTGTGCGGCAGATGTT
>JAHQVY010000118.1 GCA_019634095.1 Cellvibrionaceae bacterium | reverse complement strand
TTTTTTTCTATTAATTTCCGCCCTGTCTAAAATTGGGATTTTAGCCTGGGGGACTGCCGTTATTAACTTGTTTGTTGTTGTTTTATCGTTATTGTTTATTTTTAAGCACTTTCGTGCAGTGCATCAGGGTTTTGCCATAACCGGTATTTTGTTGTTTGGCACGCTTTACTTACTGACTAATTCATTCAATAGTGTTGCCGCAACCTACTTATTCTCCTCTGGGCTGCAGGCCTCTAACATAGCAAGTTTTGCAACTATTTCGGCCCTTTTGTGCTTTCTGAAATCGAAGTACTGGGTTTGCGGAATATGGCTGGCGCTAGCCGGTTTATTTCATATTAATTTTTTACTGGTCAACATGGTGGCCTTCGGTTTGGCTTTTGCCTTATTAGAAGCTAAGACTATCTACCGCAGTTTGCGCCTAAAGCCGAGCCAAATGACTCGGCTAACGCAATTATTGGCACCGAGCACCGTGTATTTTTTATTTTGCTTGCCCTTGATTTTAGATCTGTCCCAATCCAGCAAGGACGAGCATGTTGCGCAACTGGCAACACAGGCATTTTTCCAGTTTGCGGTGCCTCACCACTATTTGCCGAACTCCTACCTCATGGATTTTCTGTCCGTGCTGGGTTGGCAGCTTGTGGGCATATCTTTCCTGAATTTGACTCGGCGCTGCAGACAACTCAGCGCCCTATTTCACGGATGTTTTATCGTTATCTGGGTGGCTACCGCACTGACAACCTTGGTATTTGTGGAACCGGTAGCGCGGATGTTTTTTTGGCGTCTCGCCCCTTTTTGCATGGTCCTGGTATGTATAGCAATCTATACAGGCATTACAGAAGTTATAGGCAAGCGTTGCCAAGTAACCAAGCGGCAGCTGTTTATTGCGACCGTGGGCACTATCTTTGGCGCGTTGTTTATTCTCAGAATGCAGCTTTATTACTACGATTTTACCGATCTTAGGGTGATTATTTTTGCTGCGGTTTTGGCGGGAATAATTGCCGTGCCGCTATTGCAGTGTTTAGCCTTACCGTGTACCGCAGGCGTTAATTTTAAGGCGCTTTCGCGCTGCGCTCTGGGTGTAACGGTACTGCTTGTTGTGGGCAGCTATTATGCAACCTTTAATGCGGAAAAGTATTCGTTAATATTTTTAACCGAGCAAGAGAAAAACCGACGGCAGTTATACAGCTTTGTTAATCAACACACCGCGCTAGATACCCACATTTTGATTCCGCCGGAGCTGGATGCGTTTCGGCTGTTTTCCGAACGCAGTGTGGTGGTAGATTTTAAAGCCTTGCCTTTGGGGCAAGCGAATTTGGTGGAATGGTATCGCCGCCTTGGTGATATTTCCGGAGTCACTTTGCCGCAAAGCTTTCACGAGGTAAGACAAGGCTATCGCAAGCTCGATGCAGCGAGGTTAAAAGAACTTCAACGGCGCTACAATATTTCCCATGTTGTGTTAAATACCCAGCAGCCCCATGAATTTGCCAGCTGGCAGCGTATTTTCAAAAATGGAGATTATGTACTACTGCGCGCGCAAGACCACGCGCAGAGCCGTGTCGAGCAGTAGCTACAGACTGCTAAATGCCCTGCCCTGATGTGCTTTTATTCGCACCACGGCCCTTTTAGCGCACCCGATTCATGCAGGCTTTTCACCTGTAATTCTACAGAGTCTGATTGTTGTATCGAACGCAATACGCTGAGCCCCGCATCGAGGAAACATTTGGCCCCGGCGTCGTTGAGCATGGCTTCGGCACAGGGCTTAATGTGCCGAGAACCGTGTTGTTGGTAAACATGTAAGGGAAGGCTATCGACCCCGCCCAAACGACTCGGATCGATATTCATACCCTGCTTTGCATAGTTTTCGCATAGTTTTAGCAGCATTAAATAGGCGCTATTTCCCCACAGATAATATTTGTGACCATTGTTTTCGCTGAGCTCTTCAAAATCGAAACAATCGGTGGTGGAGGTGTTTTTACCGTAGGGCAGCCGCAATAAAAATTTGGGGGAAATCAGTGAGACGTGAGCGCTGCCCGAATACTCGCGCACCGCTTGCCAGGCACTTTTAAATTCATCGCCGAGCTTGTAGTACCAATCGTCTGGGTCTGCCGAGCCTGCCAAGGTGGGACAACCGGCCAGCTTGCAATCGCCACCGGCAATGAACACGCTGTTGGCCGCCTCTGCCATGGTTGCCATATCGATGAGTAAGGCGAGATCTGACTCTGCGTCTTCAATATAAAAGTCGCCAACAATGACATTGTAGGGTATGTCGCCGGCAGTGGTTTGTGAACTAATCAAGCGTTTAAATATTTGCGCATTTTCTAGTTCGTCACCCGCCTTTGCCAAGTCGTCGAGTAACTCGGGTTTCGATATATCAAAAATATCAATGCTTATTTGCGGGTGAGAATCGAGGCGTTTGGTTATTAAATGTAAACTGCGCCAACTGGCTTCAAGTTGCTGGAAGGCGCTGTTGTGCATTAACTTGCGCATGGTTTCGCTGCTGGCACTGTTCACTGCCTCGAGCATCTTATCTTGGCGCGGATCGGTTTTGGCTGCCACATAGGGCGCGACGATATCTTTAATCAACTGGTCGATTTGCCCGGATATCGATTTGCGATAAGTCGCCTGGTAATTGTTGCCTGCGAGAATCGCATCGAGCATGGAGCTCGCTTCGCTGTTGGCGGTAACTTGGCTTGCCTGTTCATTTTTGAAGGTGGATAACTGTTGGATTTCGTTGGCCGCGGCTTCAAAATATTCTGGCGTCGATAACTTTTTCTCGAGATCGATAAACTCCTTAAATAAGGGTACCCGGCTGTAGAGGTAGTCGGGGTGCAAATCGTCGTAGTCCATTATGGCAATGTCTTTGGCGACAAAGGGCAGTCTCACGCGTATCGACATTGCCTCGAGGGCACGGTGAAAAGTATCCTTATTCACGCGAATGGCGGGTCGGTTGGCGATGGAATCGCTGTCGCGGAGATCGCGACTTTCCCGAGCGCTGAAGTCGCCGACAACGGCAACTTTCATCGGCACCTGGCCTATTCTCGGTGTGCTACCCTTGGTTTCTCCAAATTCGGCGGAGGTGCTGATTGTGGCTCGAGACATAAGATTCGCCCTGGTTTAGTTTTAGCTGAGTTTACTAACAAAAAACTTAGAAGGGATACCCCCTGCTTCAAACTCGCTGTGAATGTTTCCGCTAAGCTCGTCGCCAGCATCTGTATTGGTGAAGGTAATACAGAGGATATCCTCTTTTCGATTCCGGGTAGTGAGTGGTGCGGGTCTCTAAGTTAAAAATAATCCTAAATAGATCTAACTGATTAATTTAGGATAATACGACACGGGCGGCTAAAAAGTTTCCCCAACTGTTAGGCAAGCTGCCACCCGGGGGCATTATTGTGATTGCGCATTTAGTTAATTTGGTAGGTGAACTCCCCTGCCTCATCAACGTTTATGTGAATCGCGCTAATCGCCAAATCGTTGGCCATGCGCTCCAAACACTGGGAAGCCAGTTGCGGCAACAGTGTACGATTTAGAATGGTTTCGATGTTTCGCGCTCCAATATCCGATTCTTGGCAACGCGCCACAATATGCAGCAGTACGTCATCGTCGTAGCTGAAACTGGCTCCGTAATGGGCTTTGACACGCTTTTCGATGCGGCGCATATTAATGGCGGAGATTTTCATTAAATCTTCGTCGTCCAGAGGATAGTAGGAAATCACATTGCTGCGACCGAGAAAGGCGGATTTAAAGTGCTGTAACAAATGCGGGCGAATGTTGTCGAGCAAGACCTCGGGTTCGGGTTTCTCTTCCACTTGCTCGAAGATAGCGCGAATCGCATCTTCTCCCGCATTAGAGGTCATTATAATAACCGTGTTTTTAAAATCGATATCGCGGCCTTCGCCATCTTTGATGGTGCCTTTATCGAACAAGCTATAAAAAATATCTTGCACCCCGGGATGCGCTTTTTCCATTTCATCCAGTAGGATTACCGAATAAGGTTTGCGGCGCGCAGCCTCAGTTAATACGCCGCCCTCCCCGAAACCCACGTAGCCAGGGGGTGAGCCTAGCAGCATAGATACTTTGTGCTCTTCCTTAAATTCCGACATGTTAATGGTCGTGATGTTCTGCTCGCCGCCAAACAGGGTGTCCGCTAGGGCCAACGCGGTTTCCGTTTTTCCCACCCCGCTGGTGCCGCAAAATAAAAACACACCCACCGGTTTGCGCGTATCGGCGAGACCGGCGCGCGAAACGCGAATTGCCTGGGCAATTGCCTGTAGCGCATGGGGTTGACCAATTACGCGCTCACCCAGCTTGTCTGCCAGTTGTTGCACGGCCTGCACTTCATCGCTAACCATTTTACCCACCGGAATACCGGTCCAATTGGCAATCACTTCGGCAATTGCCTGCTCATCCACCGCTGGCTGCATCAAGGGATTTTCCCCCTGCAGTTCCTTTAATTGCGCCGATAGGTTTTGTAGCTGGGTTTTTAAGTCGCCTAATTGATCTTCCGCCAGGCCCTGGGAGCCCTTTTCTTTCGCGCTAAAATCCACCTCGATTTGATCGCGAATGGCTTTGATATTACTAATTAAGTCTTTTTCTTTTACCAGTTGCTCGCTGAGACTTTCGAGTCGCTGCTGCGCTGCGTGTTTTTCCTGTTGCAAATCTTGCAGGCTGTCTTGATGTTCTCCAGTGGCGGCATTTTCTCGCTGCAAGCGCGCCATAGTGGATTCTGCGCGGGCGATGCGCCGCTGACAATCTTCGATTTCGCCAGGTGTTGATGACTGGCTGAGAGCGACGCGGGCACAGGCGGTATCGAGCAGACTCACCGATTTATCGGGTAACTGGCGGCCGGGAATATAGCGGTGTGACAGCGTCACGGAGGCGCGAATCGCCTCGTCCAAAATTCTCACCTTGTGGTGGTCTTGCAAGCTGCCGGCGATACCGCGCATCATATCAATGGCCTTAGCCTCGCTGGGTTCTTCGACTTTCACTACCTGGAAACGGCGCGTTAGGGCGGGATCGCGCTCAAAGTATTTTTTGTATTCTGCCCACGTGGTGGCGGCAATGGTGCGCAATTCGCCGCGTGCTAAGGCTGGTTTGAGTAAGTTGGCGGCGTCTCCTTGGCCCTCTTTGCCACCGGCACCGATCATGGTGTGGGCTTCGTCGATAAATAAAATAATCGGCGTGATAGAGGCGCGCACCTCTTCAATTACCGACTTCAAACGGTTTTCAAATTCCCCTTTAACACTGGCGCCGGCTTGCAGCAGGCCTAAATCTAAAGTCCGCAGGGCAATATTTCTCAGTGGCTCGGGCACGTCGCCCTCCGCCACGCGCAGAGCAAAGCCCTCCACGACAGCGGTTTTTCCCACCCCGGCTTCACCGGTTAATATGGGGTTGTTCTGGCGCCGACGGGTGAGAATATCAATGCACTGACGGATCTCTTCGTCGCGGCCCAGTACCGGATCTATTTCGCCTTTTTTGGCTCGCTCGGTGAGGTTGACGGTGTATTTATCTAAGGATGGCGTTTTTGTCGCAGATATCGGTGCTAAGCCCTCGCTGCCGGAAATGTTGGTGGCCTCGCTCATATGGTTAGATTCCCCGGTGCTGCCGAACAGGGCGCGCGAGGTTTCGCGAATTGACTCCGGTGCAATATCTTTTAACACTGGGCAAGACTCCAGTATCTGGCGTCGCGAAGTATCGTCTAACAATAGTGCCGCTAAGAGGTGACCCGAGCTAACCGCCCGCTGGCCAAAATCTACCGATGCTAACATCCAGGCGTTTTTCGCCGCGTCGACTATTGCTGGTGACAAGGCCGCAGGGCGACTGCTGCCGGATTTAAATTTGGCAATGGCGTTTGCCAGCTGCTTGGCCAAGTTCGCCGGATTCACTTCGTGCTTTTCCAGTAGATGATAAAAGTCGGTATCAGACTGGTCGAGCAGCTTCAGTAACCAATGCTCCAATTCAACATTGTATTGCGTATGGGCCAAACACAGACCAGCCGCTCCTTCGAGTGAATCCCGCATATGAGGCGTCATCATGTCTACTAAGCGTTTTAAGTTAACTTGAATCATAAGATGCGTTCCTTTAATTTTTGAAATTCGCTAAAAATATTTGCTTGGCTTTACTCTATGTGCCCATACCCAAAGCGCTTGCGTTTTAGTGCTTATGGGCACGCCTATTCTGGCGTCGAGCGGTGTTTTCTAACTTGTTAACAGTGTCTAATCCCCCGTGAACTAGGAAATTTGTCGCGCTTTGCTCAGAATAAAAGTAACACAGGTTTAAGGCTTGAATCTTAACCGCTAGAATATATACCCAAAACACTTGAGATTTAGGCCTCATGAGCACGCCCCTAAGTGCTCTTGGTGGTGTTGCTCCGCCTTAAATAGAATGGCTATTCTGCGTTGTCTCGGCAACTGCTCCTCGGTAATTGCTCCTGCATTACCCTAATAAGCTACATCCTTGTAGCGATGCGTTGCCCTAATACCTCACATCCCTGTGAGTACCGCCTTGCCAAGAACAAAAATTGACGCACTCCTAAACACCTAAATCTCAAGTGTT
>JAHQVY010000117.1 GCA_019634095.1 Cellvibrionaceae bacterium | reverse complement strand
GCTTGGTAATCCGAGTACTGGATGCTCATGCACCACATTGCCCAAAGCAAGCCCACCAGCGGCGCCAATATATTGGCAACAGGGACCATGCCGATAACCATAACGATTAACAGCACTAGCACGCCGCGGCTAATAAAATAAAACAACTTCTGAAATTCGCGCACTATGACTCTGGGTATCATCCGCGACAGCGGTTCCGGCGGAGGCGTTTTGCCGGTGAGCACCTGCTCGGCTTTTTCGGCCAGCTTGCCGTAAAAGGGCGCCGCGATAATATTGGTAATTAAGTTAAAACTAAAACCGTAAACAATTAAAACCAGCAGGCCGATGGTGGCAAACAAAATACTCACCAAGGGTTTTAGCCAGGCGTTATGGGTGATCTCGTCGCTGTCTAGGCCGCCCCAAAATCGCAGCAGCCAAGTGGTGAGTACCACAAATAACACCGCGTTTACCAGCAGTGGTACCAGCAGGTAAGGGCGCAACAGAGGGTGCCAAATAAGGCGTGCCCCTCGGAAAAAGTACCCGCAACCGGTTATCAGGTTGTTGCGCGGGTATTGCTGCATCAGCGGGCGCCGACGCTTTCGAGGCTGCTGATATAGTCGGAGGCGAGGCGGTGTTCGCTAATTACTTGCAGCAGGGTTTTACCGTCTTCGTTTTTCGCGTTAATGTTGCGCCCTTCCTCCACAAAAAACTGCACGAAACTTGAGAAGTTCTCGGCTTTCATACCGCGATAGGCACGCTCTAGTGCGCGGTAGTCGACATCGGCTTCGCCGCTGGGTTCAATATGTAAAAAGCTTTTTACTCGCGCATCGTCAAACACTTCGCCGAGTACTTTCTGTTTGTCTTTTTTTAGCGCCATGGCTGATTATTACCTACTTGAGTTTTTGCAAAAGAATTTTGTTAACTTGTTGAGGGTTAGCCTGCCCCTTGGAGGCTTTCATAATTTGCCCTACAAAAAAACCGAGCATCTTAGGGCGTTTGGCTTCGTCGGCATTGCGATAGTTTTCTACTTGCTTGGCATTATTGGCAATGACGTCTTCAACCAATTGCTCGATGGCGCCAGTATCTGATACCTGTTTTAAGCCTTTAGCTTCGATAATGCTGTCGGCATCGCCTTCACCTTGCCACATCGCATCGAAGACTTTTTTAGCAATTTTATTGGAGACGGTTGCGTCGCTAATTCGCCGGATTAAACCCGCCAACTGCTCGGGGCTCAGCGGCGCCTCGGCAATGCTTTTTTCCTCGGCGTTTAAACGGGCCGACACTTCTCCCATCAGCCAGTTGGCGGAAAGCTTGGCATCGCCGCAGGCTTTGGCGGTGGCTTCAAAAAAATGTGCGATGTCAGCGTTGGCGCTGAGTATATCGGCATCGTAGTTGGACAGCTTGTAGTCGGCAATAAAGCGCTGCTGCCGCTGATCGGGCAGCTCCGGCAGTGCCTGGCGAATCTGCGCGATATACTCGTCGTCAATCACCACCGGTAACAGGTCCGGGCAGGGAAAGTAGCGGTAGTCGTTAGCCTCTTCCTTGGAACGCATGGAACGTGCAGTGTGGGTGTCGCCGTCGTAGAGTCGGGTTTCCTGTTGGATTGTGCCGCCGTCTTCCAGCACCTCGATTTGCCGCTGCACCTCTTGCTCGATACAGCGTTCCATAAAGCGAAACGAATTGAGGTTTTTGGTTTCGGTGCGGGTGCCGAGTTTTTCCTCGCCTTTCAAGCGCACCGATATATTGACATCGAAGCGCATCGAACCCTGGCTCATATTGCCGTCGCAAATACCCAGTGAGGTGACAATGGCATGCAATTTTTTTGCACAAGCCACCGCCTCGGGGGCATTGCGCATATCGGGCTCGGTGACCACTTCGATTAGCGGGGTGCCGGCGCGATTTAAGTCTATGCCCGACATGCCGTGAAAATCTTCATGCAGGGATTTTCCGGCATCTTCTTCCAAGTGAGCATGGTGAATGCGAATACGCTTGGTTTCGCCGTTGTCGAGGGCAATGTCTACAGCACCGCTGCCGACAATCGGCGCTTCCAGTTGCGTGGTTTGATAGCCTTTTGGCAGGTCGGGGTAAAAATAGTTTTTGCGTTCAAACACGGAGCGCTTGGCGATGGTCGCATTGATCGCCAAGCCAAACATCACCGCGTAGCGAAAAGCCTCGGCATTGGGCGAGGGCAGGGTGCCCGGCATGGCCAGGTCGATGACACTGGCTTGCGTATTGGCCTCGGCGCCAAAGCGGGTGCTAGAGCCGGAAAAAATTTTACTTTGGGTGGCGAGCTGAACGTGAACTTCGAGCCCGATAACAGTTTCCCATTCCATTTTGCTTCTCTCAGGTCAAATCTTTAGGGGTTTGTGTGTGAAAGTCGGTATGGCATTGAAACTGGTGAGCCGCATTGAGCAAGCTACCTTCGGCAAAATAATTGCCAATTAGCTGCAAGCCCACGGGTTTATTATCCACCAAACCGCAGGGTATCGACATGGCTGGCAAGCCCGCCAAGTTGGCTGCGATGGTGTAAATGTCCTCTAAATACATCGCCACGGGATCGTCGCCCTTGGCGCCAAACTCAAAGGCCGGAGATGGGCAGGTGGGGCCGACAATCATATCCACCTCTTTAAAGGCATCGACAAAATCTTGTTTTATAAGGCGCCGCACCTGCTGGGCTTTGCGGTAGTAAGCGTCGTAGTAACCCGAAGACAGGGCGTAAGTGCCTACCAAAATACGCCGTTTAACCTCGGCACCAAAGCCTTCTCCACGGGAACGCTTGTAGAGATCCAGGAGGTCTTTGGGGTTCTCGCAGCGATGCCCGTAGCGCACACCGTCGAAACGCGACAGGTTGGTCGAGCACTCCGCCGGGGCAATCACATAGTAGGCGGGTACAGCTAAATGGGTATGGGGCAGAGAAATTGCGTGAGTTTTTGCGCCCAGTTTTGTCAGGCTGCTAATGGCCTCTTGCACAGCCTTTTCGGTGCCGGCATTTAAACCCTGATCAAAATACTCTTTGGGTATGCCGATGCGGAGTTCCGAAATCGGTTTATCGAGTTGTCGGCTGTAGTCTTCCCTGGGTCGATCCATGCTGGTGGAGTCTCGGTGGTCGTGGCTGGCCATGGTGGACAGCAGCAGGGCGGCATCGCGGGCATCGCGGGCCATCACCCCGGCCTGGTCCAAGCTGGAGGCGAAGGCGATCATGCCCCAGCGCGACACCCGGCCGTAGGTGGGCTTTATGCCGGTAATGCCGCAAAGTGCCGCCGGTTGCCGAATCGATCCGCCGGTATCGGTGGCGGTGGCACCGGGCACCAGGCGCGCAGCGACGGCAGCGGCAGAACCGCCGGAAGAGCCGCCGGGCACGCAGCGCAGATCCCAGGGGTTTTTTACCGCGCCGAAATAGCTGGTTTCATTGGACGAGCCCATGGCAAATTCGTCCATATTAGTTTTACCCAGCGTTACCGCCCCGGCGCTGAGAAAATTCTCGACTACCGTGGCGTTGTAAGGTGGGTTGAAGTTTTGCAACATGCGCGAACCGCAAGTGGTGCGCAGCCCTTCGGTACAGAATATATCTTTGTGTGCGATAGGGACCCCGCACAGGGCGGAGGGGGCTGTTTGCGCGGCTAGGTTGGCATCTGCGGCTCGGGCCTGTGTCAGCGCTTGTTCTTCGCACAGGGAAATAAAACTGTTGTATTTTTGATCGTTTTGTTGGATACGCTTGAGAAAAAACTGTGTTATTTCCTGGCTAGAAAACTCTTTTTTACGAAGTTTATCAATGATTTCTGCAATGCTTAAACTGTGCATGACCCTATCTCGCGATTACCTGCTATGAATGGATTAACGATTTAAAGCAACCCGAAGGCGATATTGACTTCGGGTGTTTTTGAGTTTGAGGGGCTACCCATTGCGCTGGCTCGGCTTCGCGCGGCGGGGCCTAGAGTTTCCTGCCGCGGCTATTCAATCACTTTGGGTACCAGAAATAGGCCCCTCTCGGTGGCGGGTGCACTCTCCAGTAATTTTTCCCGTTGACAGCTTTCAGTGACTTGGTCGGGGCGCAGTACTTGGGTAACGTCGAGCGGGTGAGACATAGGCTGAACGTTGTCTGTGTCGGCGCTCTTGAGTTGATCGACTAGAGCGAGCACCTCGTTGATGCTTTTTGCCGTTTCATTAACGGTGTCGGCGGTAATTTCTAAGCGGGCCAAATCGGCGAGTTTTTCAATTTCACTGGGTTCCACAAAAAATCTCCACAAGGCAGGTGACAAGGGCGCAGTAACTTACCATAATTTGCGTCTTGCCCAAAATCCCTGCCGTTGATAGAGTGCCTGTCCATTAAAGTCTACACTGTATTGTGACACGTTGCGTTTCCAGGGAATTGGTTTATCCTTCCACACGCAAAAATACCACTTTGGATGCACTCAGAGCTTCTATCGGGATGTTCGGTCAAAGCTTGAAACGGTCCGCTGATTCTGAGTGAAAATAACGCCGTCCCTTTGTTCACCTGTTCATGCTTTTGCCAATTACGGCGATTCAACGCGAGCGGATCGGGATATTTGCAGTCACTGGATATTTAGCAAATCAAATAATGTTTGGGAGAAGGCTGTTCTCCCTGAGTCGCGAGTTGCGCGGTTCAAATTGAATTAGGTTTTCGAATTTATGCTAATTAAGCGCTTACGCGGAATATTTTCCAACGACCTGTCGATCGACTTGGGTACAGCAAATACCCTGATTTATGTGCGCGACCGCGGCATTGTGCTCAACGAGCCCTCAGTGGTGGCGATTCGCAATCACAACGGGCAAAAATCTGTAGAGGCGGTGGGCATGGCAGCGAAGCGGATGCTGGGCCGAACCCCAGGTAATATTGTTGCGATACGCCCGCTGAAAGATGGCGTGATTGCAGACTTTCAAGTTACCGAAAAAATGTTGCAACACTTTATACGTAAAGTCCATGAAAACAGCTGGTTTCAACCCAGCCCGCGGGTGTTGGTTTGTGTGCCCTGCCTGTCCACGGAAGTTGAAAAGCGCGCGATTCGCGAATCGGCCCTGGGCGCTGGGGCGCGCGAAGTTCGCTTAATTGAAGAGCCCATGGCGGCGGCGATTGGTGCAGGTCTCAATGTTGACGAGGCCTCGGGTTCCATGGTGGTGGATATCGGTGGTGGTACCACAGAGATTGCCGTTATCTCTTTAAATGGTGTGGTGTTGTCCGATTCTGTGCGAGTGGGCGGCGATCGCTTCGATGAAGCCATTGTCAATTTCGTGCGCCGCAAATACGGTAGTGTGATAGGCGACGCCACTGCCGAGCGTATTAAAAAAGAAATTGGCTGTGCCTACGCCGGTTCTGATGTACTCGAAATTGATGTGCGCGGAAGAAATTTGGCCGAAGGTGTGCCCAAAAGTTTTACTCTTAATAGCGACGAAGTGCTGGAGGCCTTGCAAGAACCGCTGGCGGGTATTGTCCAAGCGGTGAAAAGCGTTTTGGAGCAAGCGCCCCCGGAGCTTGCCTCCGATATCGCAGAGACCGGTTTAGTTCTTACCGGCGGCGGAGCCTTATTGCGCGATTTAGATCGACTGCTAATGGAGGAGACTGGCTTGCCGGTGGTGGTCGCCGAAGACCCTTTAACCTGTGTTGCGCGTGGCGGCGGTCGTGCGATGGAATTAATGGATAAAAACAATATTGATCTTGTCTATTAACTTTTGGGTTGCTTCGCGCTTATATGCGGCCCATCGCTCTTGAAAATTCGGCTTTGCCGGCGTGAGTGCAGGTTTTATGCATTGCCGCGACGGGTAAAAAGCTAGAGGAGTACAACATAAAACCGCTATTCAGCCGGGGGCCATCACTGACCACTAGGGTGTTTATTATGGCGACGATTTCTTTAATTGTTGCCTTTATTTACGTTTACAGTGATTGGTTTGACCCCGTTAAAGATATTGCCACCGATATTTCTGCCTCCTTTCACTGGGTTTCCGGTTTACCCGGTAAAGCGGAGGACTGGGCTGATCAGCGATTTATGTCGCGCGCGCGCTTAAAACAGGAGAATGACGCGCTGCGTAGTGAACTGTTGGTGTTGAAGCGTAAAGCGCAGCAAATGGCATCCTTGAGTGCGGAAAATGTACACCTGAGACAGTTGCTCAATTCCGCCCACACCCTGGCCGACAAAGTGTTGATTGCCGAGTTGATCGGCGTTGCTCCCGATCCCAACATACACAAAGTGATTGTTAACAAAGGCGAATTTGACGGCGTTTACGCGGGACAGGCACTGGTGGATGCTAGCGGTTTGATGGGGCAGGTGGTTCGCGTGGGCAAGCTCAGCAGCGAAGTGCTGCTTCTTACCGATATTACCCACGCGCTGCCGGTGCAAATAAATCGCAACGGGGTGCGCTTGATCGCCGAAGGCGTTGGCAGTCTGTATGAATTGGTGGTGCGCCACGTGTCGAATACCGAAGATATCCGCGAGGGCGATTTGCTCGTGAGTTCGGGTTTGGGGCGCCGTTTCCCCGCCGGCTATCCAGTCGCTGAAGTTGTTGAGGTAAAAGTGAATCCAGGAAAATCTTTCGCCAGGGTGATTGCCAGACCCAAGGCCCAGCTGAATCGCAGTCGCCATGTGCTTTTAGTCTTTGATACTCCTCCTGGCAAGGAGTAGCCTATGCCTGCAGCATCACGTCTGTGGCCCTATCTCACGGCTGTTTTGATATCCTTTGTCATTGCCATGTTGGTCGCCGTGTGGCCCTTACCCGCCAAATTTGCGGTATTTCGCCCCGAGCTCGCCTGCTTATTGGTGATTTACTGGGTGATGTCGTCACCCCATCGCATGGGCATGCGCTACGCCTGGCTAATTGGCCTCAGTCAAGATCTTATTGAGGGCTACGTGTGGGGTGCCCACGCGATGTCTTTAACCATCATTGCCTACATCTGCCTGGTTTCCTACCAGCGCATTCGCAGTTACTCCATATGGCATCAAGCGATTTGGGTGTTTGTCCTGGTGGGCTTGCACCAGGTGGTGTGCAATTGGGTGCAGGGCTTGGCCGGCTATACTATGTCTTTGGTCTCCCTGCTTGTGCCCGCTGTGATTAGCGCTTTGCTTTGGCCGCTGCTAACGCTGATTTTGTGGCGTTTACGAAGAGCTTATTTATTGATTTAAGGTTGTAACTATATGCACCAACAGCCACTGCTACTGGCTTCCCAATCCCCCAGAAGAGCTGAGCTACTTCGCCAAATCGGCGTCGTGTTCGAGCCCATTCGTGTCGATGTCGAAGAGCGTCGCGCCGCCGATGAACAGCCCGAACAGTATGTGGCCCGCCTGGCGCGTCAGAAGTCTGCAGCCGGTGCACAGTTGCAGCCGGGGCGCGTGTCACTGGGCGCGGATACGATAGTGCTGTGTGGGCAGCGAGTCTTGGAAAAGCCCATCGATCGCGAAGATTGTCTAGCAATGCTCGCCTTGCTTAGCGGCAAGCGGCACCAGGTTATCACCGCAGTGGCTGTAACCCATGAGCAGCGCCAGCGGCATCTTACTTGTGTGTCGCAGGTCAGTTTTCGCGAAATATCCCAGCAGGAAGCGAGTGATTACTGGTACAGTGGGGAGCCCGCAGATAAAGCCGGTGCATACGCTATTCAAGGGCTAGGTGGGGTCTTTGTGCAACAAATTGAAGGCAGCTACTCTGCAATAGTCGGCCTGCCATTGTACGAAACCCAGGCTTTGTTGGCGGAATTCGGATTGCAATGTTGGCAGAGTAATGGCGCAACGGGCCCGGAGCTGGCTCGTTGAGGCGAGCTGGTCCGCACGCGCTGAACCGATCGTCAATGTGATTGGGAATTTGATAGGGAGTGCTATAGCCATTGGGACAGTTAAAAGGGGTCGTTAAGAGGTTCAGTGAGGCAGCCGTCAGCTGCCTTGCGATGAGCATTTATTAACCGGCAACACCGCCATCACCAGTGACAGCCATTTTGATAGGTGCCAGTATCTAATTCATGAGTGAAGAGATATTAGTTAATTTTTCCCCAACAGAAACCCGCGCTGCGCTTCTAGAAAACGGCGTGCTGCAAGAGGTCTATGTCGAACGCAGTCGCAACAAGGGCCATGTCGGCAATATTTATAAAGGCAAGGTGGTGCGGATTTTACCCGGTATGCAAGCGGCCTTTGTCGATATCGGCCAAGAGCGCGCCGGGTTTATCCATGTCTCGGATATTGCCACCATCGACCAATCGGGAATGGAGGCGCGACTGAGCAGTGAAACCGACATCCGACGGGTCTTGCGCGACGGCCAAGATCTGCTGGTGCAAGTTGTCAAAGACCCCATCGGCAATAAAGGCGCACGTCT
>JAHQVY010000015.1 GCA_019634095.1 Cellvibrionaceae bacterium | reverse complement strand
GCCTATTACATCAGCACTCGAAAATGGCTGTGTTGCAACTATTTATAAGTATAGTTTTTCATTTTTTTTGAGTGGCAAATTATTACTGCATTTATGCAATGAATTTAAACTTTATCTCCCGCCCTATGGCCGCACAGCCAGCTATGCTGATGCTGCTTATTGGGAGGCTGTTATAGCAGAGTTTATGCTAAGCGTTTGTGCTTACGATACTCACCCTAACGAAATCCAAATCTCCCTTTAGGATACTGCCTTCTACCCCGGTTAGGCGCTGCGCCTGTCGGGCCTTTCTCTGCGGTGAAAACTATTCGACAATTTTCGCAATCTTTAATCGGCACCGGCGATGGAGAAAAATAAATAACGAGACTCAGCGTTTCTTTATTTGTTCTAACTCTATTTGTTCTAACTCTTTCCCTGCTGCTTGTGAAAAAAGCATCCGCCTATACCTCGGGATGCCAAGCTTTCGACCAACGGCATTAAGCGATGGTGCTATTCTAACCATGGCTGCTTATTTAAAAACCGGTGCTGCCGGACAATAATCAAAACAGCAGCGAGACACTGCAACCACGAGACACTTCGACCACGAGACACTGGGACCAAAAGGAATGCCGAACAATTATCCTAAATTAATCAGTTGGATCTACTGCGGACGCCCAATGAACTGAAATTAAAGCGTTTTTTCAATTTTGCTGCCGCACCCGTAGAGTGACTACGAATTTGCCGCAAAAGTTAAAAAATTCACGCTAATTTCAGCCCCTTGAACGCCCTCGCTACGATCCAACTGATTTATTTAGGATGATAGAGCCCGCGCTGCAATACAATGTAGAACGCCTGGTTCGCTCCCAGAAACCCACCCTGTTAGTGCACCCGCAAGACGCCAAACAACGGGGTATTGAAAACGGAGCGCTAGTTACCCTAAGCAACCAATACGGCAGCGTGCAAGTAGACGCGGAAAGTTCCGAGGAAATTATGCCCGGCAGTGTTAATTATCCCCACGGTTGGGGGCATGACGGCGGCTGGAAACGCGCAGTGGCCTAAACATTAACCTGTTGGCCCCAATGACCCCTGCGTGGTGGAGCGCTTGTCTGGATCATCCATCTTGGATGGTATCGCCGTGACATTGACCCGTAGCGCCGGTTAATACCACCTGCGCCACAGCACCCTGCGCCTGCAGTCCGCGGGCGATTTTAGGGTTGTTGTTTTAGTGGATATTTTAATAAATTTTTAGTAAGTTGCCATGCCATATTCACTCACCGAGCGAGAGTTATTCCATGAAAAGCGTATTATTCTTGTCCATATTGTTTGTTTTTTCGCAGTTTAGCCCAGCTGTTGCCGGCCCTGCCGATGAGCGTTTTATCCGAATGTTAACATCCGGGGATATGCGAGAGCTGAAAATGGCGGCAAAAGAAATTAAATCTCGGGAAATTAAAGACCCTCATGTAATGGATGTTGTCGCCGAGGTGTTATTGCAACTTCACAGTGAAGCCTGGGATGCGCAAATTGATTCACTTTCATGGGCGGCACGGGCACTTGGTGGTTCGCGCAACGGCAGGTACTTTAGTGTGCTCGAGGAGGTAAACAGCGGCGCTTCCAACAAAAAGCTGCGCAGACACGCAAAAAAGGCGCTGAAGGAGTTGAGCAAAAGTGCAGGGAAGAAAGTTGAGCAGTACAAAAAAGGAATGAGGAAGGTAAAAATCAAAGGGCATTAACAGAAGGGCATTAACAGGAGGGTAATAAGGGGAGTATTTCCCATTTTTCTGCGCCTTTAAAAATGGTAAGGGCAATCGCTTCGTTACTGCTAGTCGTCATTGAAAACCATGGCGTCGGTGGCTTCTTCGATTTTTAAAGCCATGCTGCTAATGTCTTTTTTCAGTGACTCTAAAACCGCCAGGGTGTGCTCGAGCGCATCTTCCTCCGCTTCTAGCTTGGCAATATAGCGCGCTCGAAGTTTGCTCTCTTCAACGCTTGTGCCCAAGGCATGAATATTGTTTCTCAAGCGGTCTTGCCCGTCACTAATTTCAGCATAGCGCTTACTGTTGGATTCTAGCTCTTTTTCCAGCTTGCTGCGCTGCTGGCATAGCTTCGCAATATGCTCCAGCTGCTGTGCCGTTGCTGGGTTGATTAAATTATTGGCAGTCAGCGAAGTAATTTCGTAGGTAGATATATTGGGAATAGTAATCGCTTCACTCACATACTGTAACTCAACCACTTGGTAACTGGTTTGAGACTTTGCCGGAAGCGGTATGCGGTAGCGCCAGTAATTTTCGGTAACTTCCACCAGTTCTTCGCGGGCAGTGCCTGTGTTGTTTTGCTCGGGCATTTCGAACTTAAATGCATGATCGAGATACAACGTAGCGGCCTGTTCCGATTTGCTGTCGAATAAATATTCGGTAATGGTTTCTCGCTTTCGGTATTTATGAATATAGTGGCCACTTTTGGTTGCTTTTGTATAGTCTTGGTCCCGTGTAGAGCCTTTTGTTGACACCGTAATGGCCAAATCAACCGAGTAGGGTACAATTTTTTCCTCTTGTTTTCGCAGAGTATCCAGCATGGCTTCGCCAAGATAGTTGTCACCCTGGTAAACAGTAATGGGGCCACCTTCCAGGGTTAAGGGGGTACTGTTTTTAATACGGAAACTCGACATCGGGTTTTCCCGGCGAATACTTTCATTGTAATAGACAATTTTTTCCGAATCGATGCGGGTTTGCAATATTGGAACCAGGGCCGATTGCCCGCGTTTTATGCTCACCGGCGTGTTCACCTCGTAAGAAAATAAATCACCTTTCTCCTCGGTGCGAGTTTGTATTGGGTTGGATTTTTTTACCGACGAGGCAAAACGCTGCGCCCGAGGTGTTGGTGATGCCAACAGCGCATCCATTTTAGCCATTCGCAGGCCTGGGGCTTCCTCTAAGAAGTCGATATCGTCGTTAACAGGCAGATCTATACCTGCCGCCACCGGTGACTCAAGCACCGGCGGGGCAACCGCGGCTGTTTGGTCAACTTTAATTTCCGGCCTGGCTAAAAAGCGCGGGGAGTAGAGGTTGTGACGAAAAGAAATTGGTAGGCCAGATACCAGGGTTAACTTAACATTCTGCCAATCTTCATCACAGGTGTTATCGACAATCGACCAGCCCTGTAACAGATGTTGGTTTGTATCATCGTCGAGCATAATCATACGGTAGGAGGTTTTCCACACGGGAGCTTCCACCACATAAGAAACACTAATTTTGCGTTCGCCCTCGCCAATGGCTTGAATGGACAGCCGCTTTTTCTCGTTGCGGGCAATGCCGGCATGAATATCCATAAGAGTGCTCAATTCTTGCTGAATATTCTCATCGGTAAATTGAATGTTTTGAATATTTTGCAGCAAAACATAGTTCATACCGGTATCTGGGTTTAACAGTGCAAGATGAGGTAAGGTGCTGCGCGAGTTTTCAGCGCTCTTAGCGTAAAAAGCGAGCTCTTCAACGCCAATGATCGCACCCTCAATAGTCATTGTGGGGGTGTTTACCGCGACATGAACCCCCTTGAGTTGGTCGAGAAATTGGGTAATAGCCGCGCCTTTTGGCAGCTGAATACTCAAATCTGCGAGCCGTTTTTCTGCGGGCTCTTCACTATCGTAAGACAGCGCACTAAAGTGGCCTTCACCGTAGTCGAGAGTCGTCAAACTCTTTAATACATCGTTCATTTGTTCCGCTTTAAAAGACAGTTCGATAACCGAACTGCCCGAGATAAGCCCTTCTCGCTGATAAAAAGCGAGGCCATGTTTGTATATGACGACACGTGTGATAGGTAGCATAGTTATTCCTTAAGCGGCGCTTCAAAGTTGCAAACTTTGGTAGTGTATCGAATTTTTCGCAGATAGCGCTATTAGTTAACCGTGGTTTTAAGGCTGGGTATTACTGAAGAATATTGAAGTGCGCCTGCCTTGCAATGATACTAAATTAGGCCTAAAAGGCTTTAAATACAAGCTTGCAGAAGCCAATGCAGTGCAGGCCTTTTCCCCATTCCTAATTGCCCGTGTTATTGGAAAGGGATGGCCGGAGTATTTTCCAGGCATTCAAGCGTCGGGAACGCTTGCATAGCGTCCAGGGAGGGCTTGAGCGGCCTGGACAATGCGCCGGGCATCCCTGGTACTTGCAGCTAAATTAACTACCATTCCATCTCCCTCGCTCTTCTCCTTGCTCTCTCCAGTAAAAAGAAAATAGATTGCAGTAAGGCGGTTTGCCAAGCCTAAGCAGACCGTCAGTATTAACTATGGCCCAGCTGAAGGGGGCCTATAGTTAGGGTTTTTCTGCGGTAATAATCAGTTTTTCTAACACGATATTATCGTCAATTCGGAAAAGGGTAAGGCTATGGCTTCCTGCGGCAAGGTTTTTGAATTCCGCCTCCAGAACATGTTTATTATTGATTACCGCTTTGGCCCAGGCTTTTTCTTCTGGGGTATGCTGGCCCCCGCCGGTGGGGTGTAGGTTGTAGTTGAGTATTTGTGTGGCTTGCTCGTTCAGTGCCACCCCTAGCCTTGTGCCGCCTCGGTTAAGAGTGTCCAATGTGGGGCTTAACTCAATGGCCACTTTGGCATTGCCGGCAAAGGGCTGATTAAATGTGTAGCTTAAAGCCACTTTATCGCGGGCTTCGGTGGCGGCCTTGCCCTGAGGCAGGGCGAGCATGCCGGCTTTGGATTGCCCCAGGTGTTCAATCGCTGTCCATGTTAAGCCCTTATTGCTCGCTTTACTGGTGTAATCACTCGCCGCGATAATTTGAACATGCTCAGGCGGAGTGATGGCTTCAAATTGCACTTCTATATTGTTTTTACCCCCATAAATGTGAGAAACCGTGGGGATGGTTTGTTGCTGTGGGTCGTTCCAGGTAACGTAGTTCATATGCACTTGGTTGACCATGCCGTCCCATTTGCCATCATTAATTTGGTGGTATTTTTCGGTAAGGGCCTTATCGTTAGCAAAGTTACGTTCTACAACTTCTTGAAAATAATTGGCGCGCGCATCGCCAGCTTCTACTAATTGCTTGTTCCATGCGGCGGCAAAATACATTTCGTACAAGTTACTCATTGAAGCAATGGGCCACTCTACCAACTGATAAAAAGCCGGGTATTGTGCTTTACTGATTTTTGATTTGGCTTTTTCCATGTCACTGGTCAAGGTCTTCCATTTCATATAATGCTGATAAAACTCGCCGCCTTTGAGTTTGGGTTCGGCAATTTCGCCCATTGGAAAGGTTTCTGAGTTTATTAACTCGGGCTTGCGCATAGCGGCGTAGGTGCCGTAACGGGTGATTAAATCGGCAATGTCTGTGGCTAGGCTTTTACCAAAGCTTTGTTCTGCAAAGCCCTGGGCATAGCTGCTCAGCGCTTTTGGCGTGAGCGCCTCTGGGTTCCAGGCCATGGTGAGGAAAAAATCAATGGGGTATTCAATGGGTTTTAAATCCCCCACATTCACAACCCATAAATCTTTTGCGCCCCGAGCGTAAGATAAATTCATTTGCTGCCAAACCTTGCCAATTTGCACGGTGTTGGTCCATTTATAGTTGCGCGGTACTCCCACATAATCAAAGTGATAGTACACCCCAAAGCCACCTTGTCTGTTTAGGTCTTTGGTGGGTAAGCGGCGTACAAGGCCCCAGTTGTCATCGGCAAACAGCAAGGTGACATCTTCCGGAACAGTCATGCCCTCGTCGTAGTAGTCTTGTACCTCTTTATACAAGGCCCAAACTTGTGGGGTTTTGTGGGCGGCTTGGCCGGTGACATCGCTTATAATTTTACGTTGGTCTTTAACCACCTGTTCGAGTAAACCAATGGCGGTGTCTTCAGACATGGGTTCATCGCCATCGCCGCGCATACCTAAGGTGACTAAAGACTCGTAGGGCGTGCCGTCTTTTTTAGACATCATACGCTCTATACCACCGCGCCAAAATGCACGGATATTGTCGCCGTTGGTTTCGTAATTCCATGCACCGCCACCGGCGGGGTTTTCAGATTTGCGGTGCCACTCGGCGTGGGCTCGGGTTAAGGGTTCGTGATGCGAAGTGCCCATCACAATGCCCATATTGTCGGCTAGGGCGGTATTTTTAGGGTCATCTAAGTGGAAGGCCTTGCCCCACATGGCGGGCCACATATAGTTACCTTTAAGGCGCAAAACTAAATCAAATACGCGCTCGTACATGCCCGCGTTAACGCCACCAAACTTTTTTTGTGCCCAGCCTTTTAAGGCGGGGTCTTCATCGTTAATAAAAATGCCTCGGTAGCGTACCTTCGGTTGGTCGCTTATAACGCCGGGGGTTATGTAAACCTGTTTTTGGCGTTGCGTGGGCACATCGGCAAACCAATACCAGGGGGAAACGCCCAAACGCTCGGAAAGGTCAAAGGTACCAAAAATCGCGCCGCGGCGATCGGAGCCAACGATCACCAAAGCCTGTGGCACATTGGGCCACGGGTTTTCAACAACCACTCTTTGATAAGCTTCCCACTGCCCCTGAAGCGGTTTTAGCTTGAGTTTACCCTTGGCAACCAGCGCGTCGATAAGCGGGTTTTGGCCCGCCACACCAATCAAAACTAGGGGTTTTTTTAGGCGTTTAATGCTGTTTATTACTTGAGTGCGCTTGCCGCTAACCCGCTGTAAATCTTTGGCAAAGGCTTCGGCAACCCTTTTAACTGCGGGGTTGGCCTGTTGGCTAACTACAATGGGCAGGGGTCGCCCATTTTTTATCAGGGCCAGGCCGTCATTTTTTTTGAAGCAAACAGAGCCGGGGGCTTGGCAAGCGAATACGCTTGCGGGCATTAAACAAAAAGCCAGTGCTGCAGACGTTAAAAAGGTGCGCATAATAAGTTCACTTATTTCGGTTTTAGGTTAAACAAAAGCGGAGCACGTGGGTTATGGGTTGGCGCATTAGCGCTTGGCTAGCCTTGCTGCGCGGTGAATGTATGCGTGGTTGTAATCTAGTGTCGTGCCGCTGCCATTATTTTTATTTTTGCATTACTTTAGCTAAATAGGTGAGCATTGGTGAAGCCGACAATAGTTTTACACAGGCACATTTAACCTGTCAATAAGGAGGGTTGGCGCTTACATTTTTATACTTTATTGCTAACAAGCGCTTTATCGTTTGCCCAAGCAGCAATACGCATCTATTACGGGTTTTGTTCAGGTATTAAGCTGGGTGTGCCAACTAATGTCCACGTTAATGTAAGATAATGATCAATGATTTACCCGAAAAGGAAAAAATCAAAAGCGAAAAATGAAAAGTGACAAGCGACAAGTGAAAAAGAAGAGCGGGGCTTGTCAGTGAATTATTGCTATTGCTGGGACTAAAAGCTTATGACTTACAAAGACTTCAACGAGTTTTGCCAATCGCTACCTGCCACAGCTTATGTTGTTCAGTGGGGTGGCTCTCATGTATGGAAGGTAGGCGGAAAGGTGTTTGCCATTGGTGGCTGGGAGAAGCAGGGTGAGCCAGCCTTTACATTTAAAACCTCGGCAGTGAACTTCAATATTTTGAAAGATGAAGCAGGTTACCGGCCGGCGCCTTATATGGCCTCACGTGGAATGCAGTGGATTCAGAAATTTAAGTCGGCTAAAGTCGATGACGATTTGAAATATTATATAAAGGAATCCCACCGTATTGTATCCCTGGGGCTTTCCAAAAAAATGCAAAAGGAATTGGGGTTAAACGGCTAATGCTATAAATTTTTATAAAATAGCGCAGGCCTATTGGGGCCGGTGTTTTGGCAGATGCAAAATCCTAGTTGGTTAGTAGGAACTGCTGGCTATTGTAGCCAGAATTGCAGCTGTCCAGCACAATGCTAGCGCCAGTAGAACTCGAGCTGTTTTCTACTCTTAGGCATGTGCTTGTGGAACGGTTTTTGTGAATGCGGTAACCATTGCTGGTGGATTCGCGGCTAAACATTTGTGTCCAGTAGCTATTATCCTAATTTAATCAGTTGGATCGTAGCGAGGGCGTTCAAGGGGCTGAAATTAGAGTGAATTTTTTAACTTTTGTGGCAAATTCGTAGTCACTCTACGGCTGCAGCCGCAAAATTGAAAAAACGCTCTAATTTCAGTTCATTGGGCGTCCGCAGTAGATTCAACTGATTTATTTAGGTTGAATACAGCACCAGCGTTAAAGGCGACATCACTGCTGATACCATGACCTTCCGTCAGTGCGATACAGACACGATACAAGCTGCGGAT
>JAHQVY010000116.1 GCA_019634095.1 Cellvibrionaceae bacterium | reverse complement strand
GCGGGTAGGCCACCGTCGGCTTGTTTGGCAATGTAAGCCGTATTCTTTAGGTGTTCGGCCGGCGTTTTAGGGTAAAACTGAGGGTCTGTGCGCAGAAAGTGATTAAAGGCCTGGCGGTCTCCTTTAAACTTCACCTGCTCCATAACTTGTTGCATTTCCCGGTTAATTCGCGCTACTTCGTCCAAACCAATGCTGTGGATTTGCTTAGGGCTGAGCTGAGTTGTTGTGTAATAGCTTGCCAAATATTGATAGTACTCGACGGCGCCGGGCAACCCATAAAGGCCAGAGGCGTTGCGGCAGGCTGCGTTGTATTCATCCGTATAGAAAGCTAGGAGTTTACGATAAGCCGGCAATACTGCTTGCTCAAGCACTTGTTCTGCGTCTTTGCGCATAGCGCCAATCATGGCGCCATCGGCACTATTTGTTGGAGATGTTGGAGACGTTGGAGATGTTGGTGTTGCTGGTGGCTGAGTAAAGGGCCTCATAAAAACGCTGTCTGCTGCGGTTGCCGCACTATGGCTGCTTATGGATTTAGCAAAGCCGGCCATGGATTTACAGGGCTGGGTATAGCCTGCCGCAATACCAGCGCGCAAGGTAGCGATACCCTCGTCATTGTAGCGAGGAAAGTCGCGCAAGCGTGCCAGATAGTTTTTATAGTCTTGTGCCGTTTTAAAGTTCAAGCGTTCGGGTAGGCGGGCGAAGCTTAAATGCCAGCCGCCGCGGTTGGTAAACAGCATTAGGCGCCCAGAATGTTGATGCCTGGCGATTGTGCTGCGCAGGTGTCTGGCAAGTAAATCGCGATTCAAGCGGGCGTTTTCACTCAGGGCCTGTCGATTGATTTGCTGAAGACGCCGAAGAAAGTTTTTCGCCGATTCTGCTTCGGCATCCATTGCTGCCACCGAAAGCGAGCCCAATTTCTGATCGTAATCCCTAACCCCTAGTGTGGTTGCAAATACAGGGTCGCGTTGCAAGGTGTCTTGCCAGTGTTGGTCAATTAAAGTTTGCAGCGCGCTATCTGCGCCCGCGTCGTGTTTTTCGGGTTCAGGCAGCGCGCTGTCGGTGGAATTCGATTGAGTGCTACATGCACTGGTGAGTAAAAGTATCCAGCACAGCGCTAGCGTGCAGTAAACATGAGTTTTTAGGGCAGTTAACATAAAAGTCCTTAACACAGTAAGCGAAAATTGAGCCACCCCGGTGTTCCTGTTATGCGAGAGATACAATAGCTTATGGAGGGTGGCCTTCGCCATGGGTAAATGATTTTAGTAAAGCTTGAAAAATTCTAGCCGGAGGTTAGAGTAACATATAATAGCTTTTTGGCGTGAAAACCTTAGGACGAGCTGTCGATTAAAAAACTATTCAATTTTCTTTTAGGGGTTTTCGGTTTATAGCCGTCTAATAATTATAGCTTTAACAAAGATGTCGGGGACATTGCTTTTTTACGGGGATATAAATAATCTCAGCAGTTTGGTTTTAGTTGCGGTGACGTGAGTTTTCCTTGTATTGCCGTCTCTAAATGTTAGTCAGAAATTATTGAGAACTGCTGGGAACTGTTGGGGGCTATTGAGAGCTGTTGAATGAGAGCTATTGAATGAGAACTATTGAATTAGAACTATTGAAAGCCGATAAAGAGTTCTAGCGACAATGCACTGCAAGTAAGTTTGCGAGTAATAAGTGATTTCTTTTTTTTGTATGAAAATTTAAAAAAATTCCCGAAAAATGGCGCTAATTTAATGCAGAAATATAGTGAAACTCCATTTGGGCGCACACGCTTTTGTTCGTTGGAGTCTGCTGGGTAAGCAACCACGTTTATCCCGTATAAATTTATCTAATCGATTCGGTTTTTGCGCAACGGATTCTGCGACATTTTGTTTATTTATTCACTCACTCACTCTACATTTTGAGGGTACTTCATGTTAATAATGAGATTTGCTTTAATGGCCTTAGCCATGGCAACGCTGTTATCGTTACCCGTTTCCGCGCAGAAAACGGCAGAAAAAATCCAGCAGGTGCAAGAGACTGCCTCGCTTTTGCAGCAGGAGCGTGCACGTAAAAATTTCTATAGGGTCTTCTTCCCCAATAAAACCTTAGCCCGTAAAGCGGCTATCTCGTTTCATGCGCAGATGATGGCGGCGCACTATGATGCCGGTTATTTGGTCATGGAATTAGAGCCGGACGATATAGAAAAACTTGAATCGTTTAAGTTTCGTATAAGTCCGGCAACAGAATTTATTGCCCAGCGAGAAACCGTTTTGGCGGCGATTCAAAAAAATTACCAAGTAGCGGCGCAGAGCCTGGAAAGTGGTAACCCGCTTGCGAGCGACGATATTGGCATAAGCAGTATACCAGGCTATAGCTGTTACCAAACGGTAGAGGAAACGTTTAGTACCGTGGATACGCTGCTGGGTGACTACCCTGATCTTACCCAGTGGATAGACGCTGGCGATTCTTGGGAAAAGGAAGAAGGTTTGGGCGGTTACGATATTTCTGTTTTAAAGTTAACTAATAAAACTATCGCTGGCGATAAACCTAAGCTTTTTATTAACAGCGCTATTCACGCCCGCGAATACACTACAGCGCCATTGACGCTCGCTTTTGCCAACTGGCTGTTAGAAAATTACGGCGATAACGCCGATGCGACTTGGTTGCTGGATGACCATGAAATTCACTTAATGCTGCACACCAACCCGGATGGACGCAAGCAGGCTGAAGGCGGAATCTTATGGCGCAAGAATGCCAACCAGCGTTACTGCGGTAGCACCAGCAACAATCGCGGGGTCGATTTAAACCGCAATTTTTCCTTCACTTGGAATATAACCAATGGCAGCGGTTCCAGCGGTAACCAATGTTCCTCAACCTACCGCGGCCCCTTTGCCGCATCAGAACCCGAAACTCAGGCGATGGAGGCCTATGTGCGCAGCTTGTGGCCAGACCGGCGCGGCGCGGGCCGCAACGATGCCGCGCCAGCGGATACCTCGGGCATCCATTTGGATATTCACAGCTATAGCGAATTGGTGCTGTGGCCCTGGGGAGATACCAACAACCCGGCACCCAATGTCTCGGGTCTGCGAACCTTGGGGCGAAAATTCGCGTTTTTTAACGGCTATGAGCCCAGCCAAGCTATTGGTTTGTACCCAACCGATGGCACCACCGACAGTGTCAGCTACGGCGAGCTGGGAGTGGCTGCCTATACCTTTGAGTTGGGTACAGCGTTTTTCCAAAACTGTAACACCTATAACAACACCATTTTGCCAGACAACCTAGAGGCGCTCATTTATGCCGCCAAGGTGGTGCGCAGCCCCTATTTAACACCGGCCGGGCCGGATTCAATTAACCTGAGTTTGAGCAGCAATGCCGACAGCTCTGGTGTGGTGGCAGGCACCGTGGTTACCCTGAGCGCCACAGCCAGTGATACCCGATTTAACAACAGTAACGGCAGCGAGCCCAGTCAGAATATTAGCCAGGCCGAGTATTACATTAACACGCCGCCCTGGAAAACCGGGGCCGAGGCGATTGCCATAAGCCCTGGCGACGGCAATTTTAATAGCGGCAACGAAGCCTTAAATGCAAGCATCGACACCGCCGGTTTTGCCCTTGGGGACTACATGCTCTATGTACGCAGTCGCGATAGCGCGGGTAACTGGGGTGCGGTATCGGCCATTTACTTAAAAGTTGTCAGTGATCCGGGGCCGGTAGATCCGCCACAGCCGCCAGACCCAGTGGAGTATTGCAGCGCTAGCAGCAACAACGGCAGTGAAGAGTGGATTAGTGAGGTTAATATTGGCGAATTTACCAATGGCTCGGGCTCGGCCACCTACAGTGACTTTAGCGCTTCGCTGGCACCTATCGAGCTCGGCTTGGGCACAAGCGATAGCTTGCGTTTGGTGCCGGCGTTCTCGGGAACCAACTACAGGGAATACTGGAAAATCTGGATAGACCTTAACCGCGATGGTGATTTTGGCGATGCCGGTGAGGAGGTGTTTAGCTCTGGTAGCGCCACCTCGAGCAGCGTTAGCGGTAACCTTAGTGTGCCCGGCAGCGCAGCTACCGGCCTAACGCGGCTGCGGGTGGTGATGCGCTATAACACTGCACCTAGCCCCTGTGGCAGTTTTAACTACGGTGAGGTGGAAGACTACAGCGTTAATATTGTCGACTAATGCTTATAAAGCCGTGGCGCTTTAGCGGCACGGCTTTGACAAGGTGAAACCTGCGTAGCGAAAGCCTTGGTTTATTTCAAGATTGTTCAAGACCTACATTAAGGTTCTACCGTTAAATATTTTCTGTTAATTTTGGGCCGTTGTTTAATGTGCAAGTCTTCTTTAATAATCCTAAATTAATCAGTTGGATCGTAGCGAGGGCGTCCACAGTAGATCCAACTGATTAATTTAGGATAATCGGCCTCTTAGAGGGAAAGCGTTTTACAGATATGCGAGTGAGCCTTTCGTTTGTAGCGTGGTATGAGTCCTTGTAAAAAACTGCCTAAAAAATCACTGCATATTTTGCCGGCTTCAACGCTAAGCGTCTATACCGTTCTCTCATGGGTTTTACGCCATGCTGCGCTAAAAATTAAATTGTTCTACGCAATATTTCTAGATTTTATTTACGGTTAGAATATACCCGTAGCGATTGATATTTAGGCCTCATGAGCGCGCCCCTTTTTGCCCTTGGCGGTGTTGCTCCGCCTTGAATAGAATGGCTATTCTGCGTTGTCGCGCCTTGCCAAGAACAAAAATTGGCGCGCTCCTAACACCTAAATATCAAACGCTATGGGTATATTTGGCGGAAATAATTGTCATTCCGAAAAATTGCAAATATTTTTCGCATAGATTTACGTTTTATGTAAGCGCAAATAAGTACCCGCAGCTCCCCAAAAAAAACGGGTATATAATGACAGGCTCTGAAATAATGGGGAAAAACCATGACCTTCCAAAACAGCGCCAAAGTAGGTATTTTGCAGTAACATTTTATGTGTTCCCACGCGGGAGCATGGGAACGCTAAAATCACCTGCTTAAGTATGGGCGCTTGTTGTTAATTACAGGTGTTGGAT
>JAHQVY010000115.1 GCA_019634095.1 Cellvibrionaceae bacterium | reverse complement strand
GTGATGGCATTAGGGAAATCCAAATAGACTAAAAAAGTCGGCACCTCCGAGATGTACAGCACGGTGGTAGGAAACAGCGCCACCCCTTGCGCGGTATAAACACGTATCACCACATGATCACCCTCTGCAACTTTAGGGAACAGATTAGTCTGTGGCACAGTGACAATCACCGCTTCGCCGCTCAAGCAACCCACCAAGACACAGTCGAAACAATTATTTGCCCCACCGCCGCCTTCTGGGATAATTTGAATGACTTGAGAGAACTTCAAGTTTAAATCATCAAAATTCAGTAAATTCTGTTTCGACATTTTTTATACTGGTGTCAGTTAATGTAAGGGTTAATTACGGTAAATAATTATATTTTGGTAAATATGGTGCGCATTGTAGTAGTCAAACTCAAAAATAGTTCAGTTTTTGCGCTACAATCTAAACATTGTTAAATCACAGTGCAATCGGCCACCTAAGTATCTTAGCGGCCCACAATTAAAAAACTTGAGGGCCTTGATCACCGCACCGGGTTTGTAGCGCAACATCTTACGGCCAGTGTTTATGCAGTTGATCTTAACGCCAGTGCTTAAGTGGCAGTAATCGTCTTTTGTCTGGTTAACTGATTAGCGAAGCCTCGCGATCAGAAGCCTTGATCAAAGATTACGCTATAGCGATTCGTAAAAAACCCGCTGGCTCGTTTAAGGGAAGCCATACCAAGCAGGAGCGTAGAAAGGATCCCGCTCCTGTTTAAACTCACTGTGACTGCGTCCCCTTAAAGTCTTCACCGGCTTGCTTGCAGGGCACGCTTTGAAACAGCGGGTACACGTTATTTTTTCAGCGTAGTAAGAAGATTCGGAGCGAGGCGGCTGATACCAATGCTAGGCAAGGCTTGCAGAGCTAACAATGGGTCATCATGCATTGTATAAACCGGTACGGAAAAGCGCTCTGACGGAGCTAGATGGGATTGCAAGTAAGGTCACAACCTGATTAAAACCTCACCACAGCGTTGTTGACACGTTTCATCTATAGGAAAATAGCACTCAATTTAGCTGCAACTCCAGGGGTGGCCAATAGTTGGGTGAATGTAAATGTGAATGGGAAAATGCCCGGCCTGCCTTAACTTCAGCAAGCCTTATATCTAAAGGGCTTCTGGCTCAATCGAGTGCCATTGATCTGATAGAGTATTTTCGTGAGAGGAGTTTCGTACAAGGAGTTTCGTATTGATTTTAGCCAACTAGAAATGAAGCAGACCGGAAATGCAATAACAATAATGTTACCGGTTACTTAAAGACATCAGTAAGGGCAAGCGGTAAGGAAATCAGCAAGGGCAAGCAGTTAGTGAAAGTAATCGGAGAAAGCAGAAGTATCTCCGCAATTCAGCTGTTGCGACTATTGCAATCGGGCCCCGTAATGCCATGCTGCAATACCAAGTGGCACACCGTGCGCGAGGCAGGCGCAATGTGTTGCGGCACGAAGCGTTATTAATATTAACGCCATATAAAACGCTGCAGCTACTAGGCGTAGAATCCCAGGGCAAACATTCTTCGGCACGGCTAAAATCGATCTAGAATTGAAGTAGGTTAAACCGTTGTCAGAGCCTAATTAGTTTATGTAGTTGCAGCTCTATCGAAATTTTAAAACAATTAATACTTGAACTTAGGTAAGTCTTATATTTGGTATTAAGACAGCAAAGATGCGATTTAAACACTATGTAAAGTGCGTATAGATGATCTAGGCTTCTAAGCCGCGCGATAATCCGCAAATCGAACGCTGTCGAAGTCTGCTCAGAGGATGCGTCCTCCTTAAGTCAAGCAAGGTAAGTCAAGCAAGTTAAGTCAAGCAAGGTAACTTTAAGGTCTCTAAGACCTTAAAAGAAAACAAATAGCAAAACACTATGCAATACCTAATCCGCATGTTGGCTTCTAATCAATACAAAATTGAGTGGTTTTTCAGTTGTATTTAGCCAAACGAAGCGCGGTTCTTCTAGCTAATATGAAATTATACCATCTAATAACATAGGGAAATCATGTTAAGCTATAAGCCATAGCTGTCGAATTAGCAGTGCACAACTTCGTTGCAAGCTTAACGGCTATTCACTACGTGTTCATAGATTTGGCTACATTTACTTTATTTAAAGTGGAAAAGTAAGCGCTAATCAACTTTTAGAGAGACCCCATGAGACCACTAAGCACGATTTATTTCCAAATAGGCTTAATGCTCGCTTTGTTTCTACCTGCATCGAGTTACGCAGAACCAGTACTAAATGGTTTAGCAGTGCACTCTGAGTTGGGGAAGGAGCAGTTTATTGCAGGTTTGTATTCGAGCACCCTTTCCAGCAGTGCGAAAGATATTCTTTTAGATCAGGGCGAGAAGCGAATAGAAGTTAAAATCGTTGCCGAAAGACTCTCCTCAAGGCGTTTCAAACGCTTGTGGATCGAGGGTATGGCGATAAACGCCAGCGCGAAAGAGCTCGCCATTCATTCCCAGAGCATGGCTAACTTTAGCAATTTTCTAAAAGTGAAGCTTGCCACCGGCGACGTATTCACCGTTGATCGCACTGCGAAAAATACCCAGGTATCTCTCAATGGCTCCAAACTTGGCACCATTGCTGACAATACATTTTTCGATGTGCTACTTCGCACCTGGATCGGCCCTGTTCCGCTATCATCCGACTTTAGGTCTAATTTGCTAACCCAAGGCAAATTAAATTCTGGCTTAAAGGCACGATACAATCGGATACAAACCAGCGAAGAGAGAATTAAACTCGTCGCTGACAGCCTGAGACCTCAGCCGGCTGAGGAAGTTGAAACGGCACTAGCCCCAGTTCCAGCTGAGGAAGTCAACACTGAAGTGGATATCGCGCTGGTGCCGCCGAATATTGTTAACCCCGCGCCGGTTGCAGCATTCGAACCCGCCGTCAACAGCAAGCCGCCCAGCCTCAATAGCGATAGAGTATCGGAAAAGCCCGAACCCACGCCGGCGACAAAAGTCGCCGCCGCTCCGCCGCGTCCCGGCCTGATGGAAGAATCGTTGCTGGACGAAGAAGAAGAGGATATCGAGTTTACAGCCGCGGGCTTGCTAGCTGAATCACTGTATATTTCTAAATTGAAACGCTGGACCAACAGGCATATAAGGTACCCGTCGCGCGCGTTGAACAAAGGCTGGGAAGGCAATGTTCGTTTACTGATTACCATCGACCGTGATGGCAAAGTTGAAGCCACTACCGTTACCGAAAAGCCACGTTACCGCGATCTAGAAAAAGCAGCGCTCAAAGCCGTGAAAAAAGCGAATCCCTTCCCCGCAATGCCGGAAGAAGTACGCGGTGAAAAATTCAGATTTTCACTGCCCATCGTTTTTGTTCTGCGGTAGTCAATAAACCTTGCCAGTCACCTCCCCTTTGGGTGACTGGCAAGATTCTCCAAACCCGCCTTATCAGCTACTCCCCCTTCTATCACCCATCCTTCTATCACCCATCCTTCTATCACCCAACCTTCTATCCCCATCCTCTATCACAAAGCCTTCACAAGTGCAAAAGAAGCCTGTGTCAATCGTCCCACAAACGCTGTATTGAAACTGAGAAACCCCCTGAATCTACTGCGACCGCTAGCGCACTGAAATCAAAGGGCTTTTCAGTGTTTTAGCCACACCCAGGGTGAGGACACATTTACCCTAAGACATACAACATTCTGTCTAATGTCGGGCCCTTGGACGCCCTCGCGACAATTCAACGGATGTATTTAGCTTGAACAGCGCCACTGCAGGGCCCCTTTACTCACATTACGCCCTTTGTGCAATGGTCTTCATACGGCTTTGTATCAGGCGTTTTATATCTTGAATTTCCAGATCGTTGAGCTGGCCGGCCAAACTAGACATGGATAAAATATTGAGATGGAGGCAGGGTATTGCATCGTCTAGCTCCCGCAAATCCCCCTTTGTAAGCACCGGAAGGAATGGCGCGCTGCTGGGCAATTTTCTCTGGATTAGCTTTAAACAAACGCTAAGCGGCACTGTGCGCTCTGCTTGAGAATCAGCTTTTACAGGCACTCGCATGGCTAGTGCTCCCCTGCAAGCGTCGGGTTCCATAGGTACAATAGCGAGGCCAGTCGCGCGCAGCCCTCGCGGACGAATGCCGTGGTAAGTGTCCTGATGGGCGTAAGGGTTGGGCAAAATAACTAATTGCGTATCGTCTTCTTTCGGGAAAAAAATATTGTAATTTGTGTACAGCTGCTGTGCCGAGCTTGAGTAAATACATAATTTATTTTCAATACTTAACACAAATTCTTGGGCCCGCTCGCGTCTGCGAAACTCAGCTAATTCCCATACAAGATCTGTGTTTTCAATCATAAGCAGCCGCGTAAATGCTCTTAAATGGTGTGACTTTTAGCATTTTAGCTTGAAAACTCCATATAAGTTGGCGCTAATCCCGCTCCTGCCAGAGCATGGCCTCACAGCGGCAATTCGAGAGCGAGATACAATAAATAAGTTTCCAAGAGACTTGTATTCAAATCTGAAAGCATGGATTTTGACACAGGCCGACAGCAAGGCCTGTGTCACCGACGGTCTTGCTAAAACAGCTCGATCGTCTTTGTCTTTGTCTCCGTAGCATCATAAGCGGATTTTTTAGCGCTAGCTGCCATAGACTCCAAAGCCCGTTCAACGCTACATTGCAAGCTTTGCAAAGATTCATCCAAAACCAAGCCCTCGCTAAACGTGGCATTGGTTTTCCTTATCACCCGATCGGCGATATCCTCTAAATAGACTTCGTCTTTCTCTGTCAGTGCCAAAGAGGGTAGATGCCTAACTAGCAGCTCGGAACACTGCTCCACCTCAGACACAATATCGCGCATCACTTTCTGATACGAGCTCTTTATATTGTTTACCGCGCCGCTAACATCTCGCGACAAGCGTTTTAACGACTCCTTTTCTTCTAACAAACGAAATTGGTCTTCAAGGGCCACCACTCGCGCATTAACCCCTTGCAGCAAACTGAAGGTGTTATCTTTAACCATGCCGTACTTCTCGCCATCGTCGAGCGGCATATTTTTGATAAGCAGCGACACCTTATCGTAATTACATATAGTGCGCGCGCCGAAGTCGATGTATCGGCCCGACTCGCAAAATTGCGCTAGAATCTGGGATTCCAAATCTTTCGCCATTCCGTGAGCTTCCATATTTTTAACGCCCATAATACTGCGGATTTGCAGCGAGCAACTCAGGCCGTAGCGCTCAATGGAAGAAAAAAACTGCTGCCCCAACTGATCGAGATTATCGCAATTATGCACCGCCAATAAAAACTGGATATTCGCGCCGAGATCGCTGGCATCAATCATAGCGGAACGCGCTGTTTGCTTTGCTATCTCCAGGCGCGAAGCTAACTGATAGGTGGCGATTCGGTGAAAAATACTTTTTGTCACCCTAGCACAGGCTTCGTCACCCGATACAAAGCTATCGATAAAGTCGTCACAGCCAATTTCGTAGGCTGCGAGTTTATCCTTTATATCCTGAGCTTTACTCAGCACAATAACCGGCTTCTCTTCTATGGCCGGATCCGCGAGCAAGGCTTTACACAGCTCCAGATCTAAACTGCCCTGGCAAATACAATCAAACACCAGTACTTTAAGATCCTGCTCAGCAAAACACCTTTGTGCTTGATCGAAGTTACTTACCACCTCGGCATTGAAAAAGCTTTGAATATAGCGGCCCAACTCGGACAATTGCTCCGTAGCCAAGATTAAAATTCTGTGTGGCGCGTTAGTCACTTATCTCCCCTACTTGTGCAATTCTTGATTAATTCTAGAGGTCAATTGAAACAAAGAACGGAACTCCCTTACTTTAAAATTTAGACCAGGCTAGAAAATAAAAAAACTCGCACCGCAAGAAAAATGCTTTTTGAGATAAAACTTGACCTAGCGCAAGAATAGTAGCCCTTAAACTCGGGCAATTTGGCGCATCAATAACTGTCGGGTTCGGTGAAGCAGCGCCGGTTTAGCTCAATAACTACGCTATTACACAAAACGCAAAATTATCATGCTTCCAATAATCCTAAATTAATCCGTTAAATTGCAGCGAGAGCGTTCAAGGGGCTGCAATTAGAGTGAATTTTTTAACTTTTGCAGCAAATTCATAGTCACTCTACCGGGGCAGTCGAAAAATTGAAAAAACGCTTTAGTTTCAGTTCATTGGGTGCCTACAGTAGATTCAAATGATTAATTTAGGATAATAACAAGCAGCTTAGCCTAACAGCTGCTAAATTTAATCTAACCTTACAAAAAATTTTGGATCCAGAAGCTTTTAGAGTGGTATTTATAGCTGCGCGAAGATTTTTACCGCGAACTTAAGGAATACGAAAAAATTGAGTACGGCGCTAGAAATGCTGCTAAAAGCGCAGAAAGCGGCTCTGGGCAGAAAAGGCGGTGACACGACTCGACAATAACATGCATGGGTTAAATCTAAAAAGAACAGTTGAATCTACTGCGAAAACCTAATGCACAGAAATCAATGGGTTTTCATTGTTGTGGCTGCACCCGTAGGGTGACGACGAATTTGCCCCAAAAAGTGAAGCATTTTCTGTGATTTCGGTAACTTAGATGCCCTCGCTACGATTCAACGGATTTATTTAGGTTAAAAACATTGCGCTCGATCCATCAGCAATTGGAGTCACGCTCCCTGTGATTGAATCGCTAGTAGAACAAAAACTAAAGCAGAACGACATCGAAATCCCCCTTTTACCAGAAGTGGCGGGTAAAGTGCTGCGTTTAACTCAAGACCCCGACTCCGACGCCGTCGCGCTGGGAAAACTTATTCAGGGGGACCAGGGCTTGGCGAGCCAAGTTATGCGCGTGGCCAATTCGGTGGCATACAGCCCAAACACCACACTGGTTTCGCTACAACAGGCCATTTCTCGCCTCGGTATTAACCTCATTTCCGATATTGCCATGGCGGCCTCAATAAACGCATCGCTGTTTAAAACTCCCGGGTTTGAGGGCCGTATCCGCTTCGAACTGAAATTTGCACTGGCCTGTGCCCTCTGGGCTAAAGAGGTCGCACGCAACGCGCGACACAATGTGGAGGCCGCCTTCCTCGCCGGCTTACTGCACAATATTGGCCGACCAACCGCTTTGCAAAGCGTAATTAAAATTGCTGAGCAGAGCGAACAGAACTTGGCGCAAGACACCTTTGTGGCGCTGGAAAACCGCTTCCAGAAAGCCTTTGGGATTCGGCTTGCCGAAGAATGGGCAATGCCGCAAACGGTGGTAAACGCGATTCGCTATTTTGATGCTTACCAGCAGCCACACGACACCGCCCTGCACACCAAACTGACTGTTGCCGGGGCAAGTCTGGCGCATTACTCGTTAGGCAAAAATAACTGTGCAGAAAAATTAAGCCTGCAACAACTCAAGTCGCATAGCGTGTTTGGCGAGCTCGATATCTACCAAAGCGATATCGATGCTATTTTGGAGAAAAAAGATAGTGTAGATGCCAACATCAAGGCGATGTCATCATGAGCGCAGAGCCATTCGACATGATTGTTATCGGCAGTGGTCCAGCCGGGCAAAAAGCGGCGATACAAGCTTCAAACAACGGTCGCCGCGTGGTTTTAATTGAAAAAACCCGCCAGCTGGGCGGCGGCTGCGTGCAACGCGGTACCATCCCCTCCAAAACGTTGCGCGAAAACGCGCTGCGGGTGCGCAATATGCGCAAAAATGCCGAACTGGCTAATTTTCAACTGCCGGAACAAATAGAGCTTTCAACACTTATCGACCGATTGGGCGAAGTCGTTAAAGCCCACGATAGCTATATGCGACGACAGCTCGATCGCAGTAAAGTGTTGTTGCTACATGGCAGAGCACATTTTATTAGTAAGAATCAACTGCAAGTAGAACAGGTTAATGGCGTAAAACAGCGCTTGCAAAGCGATATTATTATTATCGCGACCGGCTCAAAACCGCGGCAACCGGAAAATATTGCTGTAGATCATGAACATATTCTCGATAGCGACTCCATTCTCTCTATGCTGTACATACCGAAAAGCCTAACCGTGCTTGGCGGTGGTGTTATCGCTTCCGAATACGCCTCGATTTTTCAAACCCTCGGGGTTGCAGTAACGATGGTGGACAAGTACCCCCGCCCGCTAGGTTTTCTCGACGAAGACCTGAGCAGTGCTTTTATCGACGCCTTTACAAGCATGGGCGGTAAGTGGATAGGCAATACTGAAGTAGCGCGCGCCTATTGGAACGATATCGATTTAGTGGTTACCGAATGCGAAGATGGCCGCAGCGTTACCAGCGAAAAACTCCTGTGTGCCGCAGGCCGTATAGCCAACGTGGAAAATCTCGCCATTGCCAATGCCGGGCTAAGCTTAAATAACCACGGCCTCATTGCGGTAGACGAAAACTTGCAAACCGACGTCATGGGTGTATTCGCAGCGGGAGATGTCATCGGCCCCCCTTCCCTCGCTAGCGCCTCTATGGAACAGGGCCGCAGGGCGAGTCGCAATAGCCTCGGTGTGCAGGTGGGCCGCATTTCCGCCACCATTCCCACCGGTATTTACTCTATACCAGAGCTATCATCGGTAGGTTTAAGCGAAACTCAGGCGAGAAAAATCCACGGTAAGGTACTGGTGGGGAAAGCAAGTTTTGATGAGGTAGCTCGCGGGCAAATTTCGGGCGACTTGAATGGCATGCTCAAAATTGTCTGCGATGAAGCGGGGCAAAAAGTACTGGGAGTTATGGCCATGGGCGAAGGCGCTACCGAGTTAATTCATATTGGGCAAATGGCACTGTTGGCGGAAGCGAATGTCGATATTTTTGTGGAAACTATTTTTAATTTCCCCACCCTGGCAGAAGCCTACCGCATTGCAGCACTGGAAGTTATTTACGCCCGAGAAAATAACCCGTAAGCAATAATCCTAAATTAATCAGTTGAATCTACTGCGGACGCCCAATGAACTGAAATTAAAGCGTTTTTTCAATTTTGTGGCTGCACCCACAGAGTGACTATGAATTTGCCACAAAAGTTAAAAAATTCACTCTAATTTCAGCCCCTTGAACGCCCTCGCTACGATCCAACTGATTAATTTAGGATAATTATTGGCACTGCCGCGTCAAAGTCACCGCAGCCCAACACACCACCAAACTCGAGCCCGGCGCTACCCCGCTTGTTTTTCTGCTCCCAGACACGCTAAACCATCGACAGTAGTCGCCTGGCTGGTACCGGAACCTAACATCACTCCCATCCAGCGCGTGTCTTCAAAACTTTCCAAAGCAATTTTTATAGTAACGGTTAAAGGGATCGACAATAGCATACCCACCGGCCCCAGTACCCAACCCCAAAAAACCAACGACAAAAATACCACCAAGGTTGAAAGATCCAAGCCTTTGCCCATTATACGCGGCTCTATCACGTTGCCGACGCCAAAATTTACCGCCACAAAACCCGCAGCCACAGCGGCGGCATCTGCGGGGCCCAGTTGCACCAAGCACAGCAGCACCGCGGGCACCGCGGCAATGATCGAACCTAAAGTGGGCACGAAATTCAGCATAAAGGCCAACAAGCCCCACAGCACAAAGTAGTCGACACCTAAAATCCATAACCAAACGACAATAAGCACACCCGTAAGCAGGCTCATCAAACTCTTTAAAGCAACATAACGATTTACCGCAATAGAAAACCGTTGCACCGCTTGAATAGTCTTTTCGGCATCCCGAGACGTTGAACGTAACTTCTCTGAAAAACCCACCTCTTCCGCCAGGATAAAAACCACCGTGAGCAAAATAAGGAAGGCATTAGTCATAATATTGCCGAAAGAGGCCAAGGTATTACCTGCCAGCGACAGTGCCGCGGCGGGGTTAAAACTGTTGCGAACCTCAGCTAGGTCGACACCGTAGTCGCTGAGAAAAGAAAATGCGCCGGAGGTCAACTCGGTTAAACGCCGCTGATAATCGGGAAGATCGGAGCGAAAATCGTTAATCGACGAACCGACAATCGCACCAATCACCAGCCCGCCCACAAAAATACTCGCCACCACACACAACATTGCCAACCAGTTGGGAAGGCCTTGCTTTCTTAACCAATTTAATGGGGGAGTACAAATAACCGCAATAAACAGAGATAGCAAAAAGGGGACTAACAGCGACTCGGCCGCACGCATACCTGCAACCACCACCACAAATG